>CAYHRW010000266.1:0-4066 GCA_964359105.1 uncultured bacterium | reverse complement strand
GGCCACGGCCCGCCCTTCGAGGCCATCGGATTCCACGAGCCCTTCGGGGGCTTCCAGGGCCTGATGCCCTACCGGGTCCAGGACATCCTGCTGGTCTCGAGCCTCTACGACTCGTTCACGCTGCAGGAGGACGGCCGCCTCAACGAGATGATCGTGAGCGAGTTCCTGGACATGAACCTCCACCAGACGCCGGGGCTCACGCACGTCGCGAGCGGCGCCGAGGCGCTGGCGCTGGCGCGCGAGCAGCGGCGGTTCAACCTCATCATCACGACGCTCGACCCGGGCGACATGGACGCCAGCGGGCTCGCTCGGGAGGTGAAACGCGCGGGGCTCGACGTGCCGGTCATCGTGCTGGCCTACGACTACCGCGAGCTGAACGACTTCCTCGCGCGGCGTGACGTCTCCGACATCGAGCGCATCTTCCTGTGGCAGGGCGACGCGCGCATCCTGGTCGCGATCGTCAAGTGCGTCGAGGACCAGCGGAACGTCGGCCACGACACCCGGGGCACCGGCGTGCGCGTGATCCTGCTGGTCGAGGACAACATCCGGTTCTACTCCTCGTTCCTGCCGGTGATCTACAGCGAGCTCATCAGCCAGTCCGAGCGCCTGATCAGCGAGGGCGTCAACCTCTCGCACAAGCTGGTGCGGATGCGCGCGCGGCCCAAGATCCTGCTGTGCTCGACCTTCGAGGAGGCGTGGGAGAAGTTCACGACCTACCGCGAGCACGTGCTGGGCGTGATCTCGGACATCGAGTTCCCGCGCGGCGGGACCCTCAGCCGCGAGGCCGGCTTCGACCTGGCGCGCATGGCGCGGGGGGCGCTCCCCGACGTGCCCATCCTGCTCCAGTCGTCGCGCCCGGAGTTCGGCGGCCCGGCGCGCGCCGCCGGCGCCTCGTTCCTGCGCAAGGGCTCGCCCACGCTGCTCACCGACCTGCGCCGCTTCATGGTCGAGAACTTCGCGTTCGGCGACTTCGTCTTCCGGCTGGCCGACGGTCGCGAGGTGGACCGCGCCTGCGACCTCAAGAGCCTGGAGGAGAAGCTCCACACCGTGCCGGCCGAGAGCATCGGCTTCCACGGCGAGCGCAACCACTTCTCGAACTGGCTCACCGCGCGCACCGAGTTCGCGCTGGCCCACAGGCTGCGCCCGCGCAAGGTCTCGGACTTCGCCACGCTCGAGGACCTGCGGCGCGACCTGATCGACGCCATCGCCGAGTACCGGCGCGAGCAGAACGAGGCGCTGGTCAGCGACTTCGACCGCCACACCTTCGACCCTGCGACCGCCTTCTTTGCCCGCATCGGCGGCGGCTCGCTGGGCGGCAAGGCGCGCGGGCTCGCGTTCGTGCGGCACCTGCTCGCCCGCCACCGCGCCGCGCGCCGGTTCCCGGGCGTGCGCATCGGCGTGCCCCCCGCGGTGGTGCTCGCCACCGACCTGTTCGACCGCTTCCTGGCCGAGAACGTCCTGCTCGACTTCGCCATCAACACGCCGGACGACGCGGCGATCGTGCGCCGCTTCCTGGCCGCGCGCTTCCCCGCGGATGCGCTGCTCGACCTCGCGGTGTTCCTCGAGCACGTGACCTGCCCGCTGGCGGTGCGTTCGTCGAGCCTGCTCGAGGACTCGACCTACCAGCCGTTCACCGGCGTGTACGAGACCTTCATGCTGCCGAACAACCACGCCGACCTCCGGGAGCGGCTCACGCGGCTGGTCTCCGCCATCCAGCGCGTCTACGCCTCGACCTTCTCGGCGCACGCCAAGGCCTACCTCAAGGCCACGCCCTACCGGCTCGAGGAGGAGAAGATGGCGGTCATCATCCAGAAGGTGGTGGGCGCCCCGCACGGGAACCGCTTCTACCCCGACTTCTCCGGGGTGGCGCGCTCGCACAACTTCTATCCCACCCCGCCGCTCACGCCGGAGGACGGCGTCGCCGCCGTGGCGCTCGGGATGGGGCGCACCGTGGTCGAGGGCGAGAAGTGCCTCACCTTCTGCCCCCGCTACCCGCGGCACCTGCTCCAGTTCTCGTCGGTCGAGGACATCCTCTCGAACTCGCAGCGCCAGTTCTGGGCGCTCGAGCTGGACCACGAGGGCGGTCCCCGCGACCCCCTGGCCGCCCTGCGCGAGACGCGCTTCGACCTCGAGACGGCCGAGGCGGACGGCACGCTCGGGGCGCTCGGCTCCACCTACTCGCCCGAGAACCACGTGGTCTACGACGGCCTCGCGCGGCCCGGCGTGCGGCTGGTGAGCTTCGCGCCGGTCCTCAAGCACGCGATCTTCCCGCTGGCGGACGTCCTGACGCTGCTGCTCGGGACCGGTGAGGGCGGCATGAACCGCCCGGCCGAGATCGAGTTCGCCGTGCGGCTCGGCACGCGCCCGGGCGAGCCGCAGGAGTTCGGCTTCCTCCAGATGCGCCCGCTGGCGCTGTCGCGCGAGACCGAGGCGCTCGAGATCGAGGAGACCGACCCGGCAAAGCTGGTCTGCCGCAGCGTGAAGGTGCTCGGCAACGGCGTGGTGGACGACCTGCGCGACCTGGTGGTGGTGGACTTCCACCGCTTCGACCGCGCGCGCAGCCACGAGGCGGCGCAGGCGGTGGCGCGCTTCAACGCGCAACTCGCGGCCGAGGGCCGCGCCTACCTGCTCATCGGAGTGGGGCGCTGGGGCTCGACCGACCCGTGGCTCGGCATCCCGGTCGCCTGGGACGAGATCTCGGGGGCGCGCGTCATCGTCGAGGCCGGGTTCCGCGACTTCCGCGTGACCCCCTCGCAGGGCAGCCACTTCTTCCAGAACCTGACCTCGTTCCAGGTCGGCTACTTCACCGCGAATCCCGAGGTCGGCGAAGGCTTCGTGGACTGGGACTGGCTGGCGGCGCAGCCGGCGCTGAGCGAGGCGGACCACGTCCGCCACCTGCGCTTCGAGAAGCCGCTGGTCGTGAAGATGGACGGCCGGAAGAACCAGGGCGTGATCTGCAAGCCCTGATGCGCCACGGGCGCGGGTCCGATGCGACCCGCGCCCGCTGCGGCCGGAGCCTGCGCGCGGCTCAGCGCGCGAGCACCACCGTGGGCCCCGGCTGCGTGACGTTCGCCTTGAGGTGGCACTGGTCGCAGCCGGTCGCGGTGAGCCCGCCCGAGAGCGGCCAGACCATCCCGAAGTCCTGGTCGGAGCCGTGCGCGCGGTGGCAGCTCAGGCAGAACACGCCGTTGCCCGCGTCCACCACCGTCCCCGCCGCGTAGCCGGTCGCGCCCGGCACCACCGACCGCACGCGGGTCGTGCCGTAGAAGCCCGAGCCCGTGCCACCCACCCAGTGGGACGACACCGTGGTGCCCTGCGCATCACCCTGGCTGATGGTGTTCGGTGAGCCGCGCTCGCTGTCGAAGGACGGGTGGCGGTTGTGGATGCCGTTCCCGTCCGGGTCGATGTACCAGCCACCCGTGAACACGTGATGGCAGTCGAGGCAGATGTTCGTGACCTCGCGCAACGCCTCGCTCCCCAGCGAGCCGTAGGTGACGTTCGCCGCCTCGTAACGGGCCATGCCGGAGGCCAGCGGGCTCGAGAACAGGCCCAGCTCCGGCGTGCCCTGCGGCCAGCTCGCCCACTGGAGGTTGCGCGCGCGGCCGTTGCCGTGCGGGGCGTGACAGTCGATGCAGGTCACCTTGCGGTCATCGGGCGAGCCCCAGTGGCAGCGGATGCACAGCTCGTCGGGCGCCTTCGGCAGGCCGTGGCCCAGGTCGTGACCGTGCGGGTTGACCGCATCCGGGTTCCCGAAGAAGCCCGCCGAGCGCTGGGCGAGGCCGTTCGCGTCCTCGTTGAGGACGTCGGGCGCGAACGTTCGGCCGTCGTGGCAGGTGAGGCAGAGGTCGAGCGGATCGCCAGCCCGCAGCAGCTTCGGGTTGGGGTTGCCGGGGTACGGGACCGGCTCGTTCATGCCGGGCGCGTTGGGGTCGCGCAGGTGGGACTGCGAAGCGTGCGAGATGTGGCAGTCCGTGCATGCCAGCGTGGCGCCGCTGTGGAAGTGCGGCTCGGCGTCGGGGTAGCTGCCCATCACCCCGGTGGCGCGCGTACCCGGGCCGGCGCCCCG
>CAYHRW010000265.1:0-4070 GCA_964359105.1 uncultured bacterium | reverse complement strand
CGCCGCCGATGCCGAGCAGCATCTCCTGCGCGATGCGCACGTCGGTGCCGGCCTCGTAGAGCCGGTGCGTGATCCAGCGGTCGCTCTCTCGCATCGGTTGGATGAGGTAGAGCGGCACGTTGCGGAAGCGCGTGGCCTGCCAGACCGAGCACGGCACCTCGGTGCCGCGCACCAGCACGCGCACGCGCACGCCGGTGTCGCGCAGGAAGCTGCGGTCGTAGGTCGGGAACTCGTCCACCGGCAGCCCGTCGGGGCCGACGCGCTGGATGCCGTAGCCGCGCTCCCACAGCAGGCCGACGCCGACCACCGGGAGCTTGAGGTCGTGGGCCGACTTCAGGAAGTCGCCGGCCAGAACGCCCAGGCCCCCCGAGTAGATGGGGAAGGACTCGTGCAGGCCGAACTCCATGCTGAAGTAGGCGACGTGCGGGGTGCGTTGCATGCGGACTCCGTGAGCGGGCGATGTCGTCAGCGGCGAAGCGAGGCGGCGAATGATAGGGGCGCCGGGCGGCGCTTGTCACGCCGGGCCGAGGTGTGCGGAAGGACCGGAGGCGCCGCACCGCGAGGGGCGGCCGACCGACGGATGTGTGCGATCCTCGGTTGGAGATTGAAGTCGCGCGCGCTGCTGTGGTGAGATGGCGTTGCGGGAGCCCCACCCATTCCTCACAGGAGAGGGGGGCCGATCCCGCCGGAGGCGATGGACGTGCACTGGTTGTCGGACGAGGAAGTGCTGGAGCTGGCCGGGCTGTGCCCCGCACCGGACATCGGCACAGCCGTCACGAGCGAGAGGCGGGCTGCGGGGCCAGCGGGATGGAGCCGCGACCTCCCCGACCCGGAGTGGACTTGACTCTGGACCTGCGCCTGTGGGCCACGCGTGCGGCGCCGGACGCCGGGTTCGCCTCCGCCTGGGAGGCACGACTCGCCCGGCTTCCGATGGCCAACTACAGCATGCGCCTGGACTACCTGCGCTGGGAGGCGGAGCAGGGCCGTCACGCGCGGCTCGTGCTCGCCGACGAGGGGGAGCGCCGCGCGGCGCTCGTTCTGCGCGAGGACGGGGGCGAGCTGCACTGCGGCTGGCCCTGGCGCTGGCAGTCCGCACTCGAGCAGCCCGACCCGCGCTTCCTGCCGGGTCTCTCCCCGGCGGACGCGGCCTGGCTCTTCCTCCAGGCGCACGCGTGCGCGGGCGATCTCAGGCTGCGCGCCTTCCTTCCCGCTGCGACCCATGCGGGACTTGCGGGCTTCCGCGCGGGGGCCACCATCTGCCAGGCGATCGACCGGGAGGATGCGGAGCTGCTCGCCGCGATGGGTGCGAGCAAACGCCGGCACTACCGGCGGGCGCTCGGGGAGGGGTTCGAAGTGCGAGCCGCAGGTGCGGTGGAGGAGTTCGCGGCCTTCCGCCAGCTCGAGCGGTGCGCGATGCGGCTGCGCGAGGATGACGGCCCCGTCAAGGACGACCCGCCCGCGCCCGGCCATGGCTACCGTGAATGGGAGCTCCCCTGGATGCAGCTCATCGTGGCCCTCAAGGACGGCGAGGTGGTGGCGGGCGTGGGCGACGGGGTGATCCCCGGTGGGATGGTCGAAGGTCGGGCGGCCGCGGTCTCGGTCGAGATGCGCCGCCTCGGAGTGATGGCGCTCCTCTCTCACGCGGAGGCCCGCTGGCTGCGGGACCGCGGCCACCGCTGGTTCAACCACGGCGGCGACACGATGTTCAAGCGCGAGGTCGCGGGCACCCTCGGCCGGCGGCTCGAGATGTTCTGCTGGCTCGGAGGCGGCGCGCGCTGGTCGGGGCTCAATCGAGCCGAGGCGCTCCTCCGCCGCGCGCGGCCCCGCGTGGCGGGGTGGGTGCGCGCCGTCGGCCGGCGGTTCGACCGCCGGGCGCGCTGAGCGGGTCGTCGGGCACGGTGCGCCGGCGTCGGCGATCCCCTACCGGCCGGGCGGGGCCTCGCTCTCCAGCGTACGCACGATCTCGAGGAAGCGCTCGACGGTTCCCAGCTCGTCCAGCGCCTCGACGACGCGCTGCAGGTCGAGCGCCACGTATTCATGGACCAGGACGTTGCGGAATCCCGGCAGCCGCTCGAGCTGTCCCACCAGCCCGGTGGGGAACCGCTCGTCGCGCGCGAGATTCCGGATCGCCTCCGTGTAGTCCTCGAAGCGATCCCCGCGCCGGGCGGAGAGCTCTCCCGCGACGTCGATCACGAGCTGGCAGATCGTGAGCAGCGAGAACAGGACGTCGTTGTGCAGCGAGAGATCCCGCTCCAGCGCCTCCCGGCCGGTCACGCGCGGCCGCAGCCCGCGCAGGTGGTCGAGGTGGCGCCGCAGCTCCGCCAGGCGCTCGGTCAACCAGGTCATGGCCGCGCGATCGCCCGCAGCTTGATCCCGCGCATCCGGCGCAGGAACGGCTCGAGGTCGGCCGCCCGGAGCTGGACGTCGCGCACGAAGGCGTGGTCCGCGGCGGGGTCGTTGCAGAGGAGCCGCGTGCCCGCGGTCACGATGCGCCGCCCGATTCCGGGAGGCGCATCGTTGAGGATCACGACGTCCACGGGCCGCCCGCGGAGCGCGGACGCGAGGCGCGTGGCGAGCAGCACGCGCTGGTCGAACCGGCCGCGCGCGGTCGGATGGGCGCTCCGGCTGAGGAGCACCCCCACGTCCACGTCACTCTCGCGGTGTGGATGACCCCCGGCCTCGCTGCCGAAGAGGTAGGCCGATACGATCCCGGGGAACTCGCCGCCGCCGAGCCGGCGCGAGAGCACGTCCTCGATCGAATCGCGCGACATGCGCGCACTCTAGCACAGCGCCGGCGGCCCGCCGCCCGCGTCAGTCCCGGCGCGGCGGCGTTTGCGTCCGGTCGCCCGGCGCGGACGCGATCCCGCCCGCCGCCCCCTCGCCGTCCTCCATCACCCAGCGCACGCCCTTCGAGCACGGGCAGGTGCCGCCCACGCGCTTGAGCTTCGGCATCTTCTTCACGGCGTCGGCGACCGTGAGCGTGCCGGCGGCCACGCCGCGCAGCGCCTCGGCGTAGTTGCGCATGTCGCGGCTGGCGACGTAGCCCTCGTTGAGGTTCTTCGCCAGGGTGCGCAGGTGCTCCTCGGCGTCGGTGAAGGTCTCGCCGTCCACACCCACCATCGAGAACGCGGGCTCGCCCTTGCGGCGGAAGAAGCGGCGGTCGGGCAGGCGCAGCAGGTCGTCGTGGCGCACGCCGCGGTGCGTGTCGCGGCTCCGCTCGAGATCGGCGAACACCTGCTCGGCCTTCTCGGCGCCGTACTCGGGGAAGCGCGCGCGCAGGAACCGCGCGTTGATGTCGCGGATCATCCGGCGCACCTCCTCCAGGTACATGTCCTGCGCCTCGCGGTTCTTCATGTCCTTGAAGCCGAACTTCACGTTGGTCTCGCCGCCGCGCTCGTCGCCGAACATCTCGAGCCCGCGCGGGAGCCACTTGTTCACGGCGTGCTGGATGCCGGTCATGGTGATGAACGGGTCGCCCGCGGCCGCGCGCTTCGCCCAGCGCCTGAGCGGGATCACGCCGGCCGCCAGGTGGAACGCCTCCTCGCGCAGCATCGGCGGCATGCTGTCGGCCATCGGCCGGTACGCGCACACCTTCTGCATGGTGAGCTGGTACTTGCCGACGCGGTCGATGAGCGCCGCGAACGTGATGTTGTCGATGAACGAGTCGTAGTCGAGGTTGAACGCGTCGAGGACGTGGTTCCCGGTCTGCATCGAGAGGATCTCCTCGACCATCTCGCGCCCGGTCACCCCGCCCCATGCCTTGCTCCAGTCCTGCGAGAGCAGCAGGTGGATCATCTGGTAGCCGTGGCGCAGCTCCTCGGCCATCACGCGCAGCACCCAGAAGCGGTCCTGGTCGTCGTGCGCGCGCTCGAGCGTGCCCGAGTGCTGCTGGATCGAGCCGAACTCGGTCGAGGCCTGGGCGCGGATGATGCCGAGCAGGTGCCTGGCCTCCTCCTCGGTCAGCTCGTCGGGCGCGACGCGCTTCTTCTCGCCCCGGTGCTCGCCCACCGGCACGGTGTCGGAGGTGCCGAGCTCCAGCTTGGCGCACAGGCAGAAGCGCTCGTCGGTCG
>CAYHRW010000264.1:0-4121 GCA_964359105.1 uncultured bacterium | reverse complement strand
CATCAGCGCGATGACGAAGGCGATGAAGGTCCCGCGCGACTTCCACACGTGGCGCGTCGGGCGGCGGTAGGGAAGCAGCGCGAGGAAGGCCAGAACGATCAGGATGTTGAGCGCGATGAGGCCGCCGCGGCCGAGGTGCTCGCGGATCCAGCGCACCGTGACCGGCGGCCCGTGGTGGGGGAACAGCTCGACGACGTAGATGGCGACGAACAGCGCCACCGCCGTCCAGCCGAGGATGGTCCGCAGTCTCTTCGGTCGGTAGGTCATGTCCTCTTTCCACGATGACGTGCCGCGCCGAAACCCGGGTTTCCCCTCGGCGTCGGCCCGCAGCAGACCATGCCGGGAGGGCGCGCGCAACACCAGAACCGCCGCGGGCGCAACTCCTCTCCGATCATCGGGCGTCGCCCCGGCTTGAGCGCGCGCGGCCGCGCGCTTAGATTCCGCGACGTGGAAGCGACCGCGCTGCCCCGCTGGCGGGTGTTCCCCGCGCTCGCGCTCGGTACCATCATGGCCGTGCTCGACATCAGCGTGGTCAACATCGCGCTGCCCACCCTGTCGCGCTTCTTCGACGTCCCGCTCACCACCATCGAGTGGGTGGTGCTCGCCTACGTGCTCACCATCACCGGCCTGCTCCTGACGCTCGGGCGCCTGGCCGACCTGGTGGGCCGGCGCCGCGTCTACGGCTGGGGGCTCGCGGTGTTCACCGTGGCGTCGGCGCTGTGCGCGGCGGCGCCGTCGGCCGCGCTGCTGGTGGCCGCGCGCGCGCTGCAGGGGCTGGGCGCCGCGATGATGACCGCGAACAGCGCGGCGATGCTCATCTCGAGCTTCCCGGCCGAGGAGCGCGGGCGCGCGCTCGGCGCCTTCGGCGCGATGGTGGGCGTGGGCCTCGCGCTCGGACCGCCGGTGGGCGGGCTGCTGGTGGGCCATCTCTCCTGGCGCTGGATCTTCCTCATCAATCTGCCCATCGGCCTGCTCGCGCAGTGGCAGCTGCGCACCCGCGTTCCGGCCGACCCGCCGGGCCACCCCACCAGCCTGAGCCTGGCGGGGGCGGCGCTGTGGTGCGGCGCGCTGACCGCGCTGATGCTGGGGCTCTCGCGCGGGCCCGCCCACGGCTGGGGCGACCCGAGCGTGTGGCCGGCCTTCGCGCTCGCCGCCGTGCTGTTCGCGGGCTTCGCGCTGGACGAGGCGCGCTCGCGGCACCCGCTGCTGCCGCTCGACCTGCTGCGCGGGCCGCTCGGCGCCTCGACCACGCTCACCATGCTCGCGAACGGTCTCTCGATCTCGGTGGGTTTCCACCTGCCGCTCTACCTCGAGGAGGTGCTGCGCTTCGACGCGGCGAAGAGCGGGCGCTGGCTCGCGGTGATGCCCTTGATCGCGCTGTTCCTCGCGCCGGTGGCCGGGCGCTGGTCCGACCGCTTCGGCCCGCGCCCGCTGCTGGTCGGCGGCATGCTGCTCGCGGCGGCAGGATTCGCGGTGATGTCGCAGGTCGGCATCGCGCCGCATCCGGCGCAGATCCTGGGCGGGATGGCCCTGATCGGCGTGGGCATGGGCCTCTTCAGCGTGCCCAACTCGAGCGCGGTGATGAGCTCGGTGCCGGCCGACCGGCTGGGGCTCGCCTCGGGGCTCCAGGCCACCATGCGCAACCTCGGCATCGCCGGGGGCGCCGCGGCCATGACCGCGGTGGTGTCGTCGCGCTTCGCGGCGCATGGCGGCGGCATGCTGGCCGCCAGCCCGCGGGGCGCGGCCGCCCACCCGCTGGCCTTCGCCCTGGCCACGCGCGATGCCTACCTGGCCATGGCGGCGGTCGCGGTGCTGGCGTTGCTGCTCGCCGCGCTGCCGCAGGCCCGGGCCGCCGAGACCCGGGAGGGCTGAGGCCGCCAGGCCGCGGGTGTGGCGAATCTCCCGCCGGGCATTGCGGGACCGGACAGCCTCGTGCCGGCCAGTTTGTCCTTGGCCCGTGGCCCCCGATGCTGCCACAATCATTTACAGCGTCCGAGGGGCCGGAAGCGCCGAGGAACGCGTCTTGCGTTGCTAGCTTCCGGCGGACCGGGCTGTGACCCGGCACCTCCGACACGATTCAAGAGCCCGCCGGTGGCCAGTAAAGAACGGGTCCTGTGCGAGACCCCTGGCGCCGGGCGGTCGGGAAGCCGGGGCCCAGGCAGTCAAGCGCCGAAGCGCTCGGTTCCCTCTTGGATGACGCGGGCGCCCATGGCTCGCGTCGAACGGGATCGCCCGGCTTCTGCCGGGCGTTTTCGTTTTCGGGCGGTGCATCCCGGAGCTGCCGCCCCGCGCCGTGCGTGGCTTGCGCTCCCCGTGGTGAACCGACAGAATCGCGCTCCCATGCGGCCCCTGCGGATCGGCCTCGCCCAGCTCAATCCCACGGTGGGCGACCTCGATGGCAACTTCGAGAAGATGGTCGCCGCCCTCGAACGCGCCCGCGACCTGGGTGTGGACGTCCTGGCCTTCCCCGAGATGGTGATCACCGGCTACCCGCCCGAGGACCTCCTGCTCAAGCCCTCGTTCATCGAGCGGGCCATCCAGCGCACCCGCGACCTGCTGCCCCACACCCGCGGGATGACCGTGGCGGTGGGCACCGTGGACCGCGGGGTGGACCTCTTCGACGCGGCGGCCGTGCTCCACGACGGCCAGTGGGGCGGCACCTACCGCAAGCACTACCTGCCCAACTACGGGGTGTTCGACGAGAACCGCTACTTCGCGGCCGGCGCCCAGAACACGGTGTTCGCGCGCGGGCGCGCCCTGATCGGCGTGAGCATCTGCGAGGACATCTGGTTCCCGGGCGGCCCGGTCGAGGAGCAGGTCATCCGCGGCGGCGCCGAGGTCATCATCAACCTCTCGGCATCGCCCTACCACGCCGGCAAGGCGCAGGCACGCAGGCGCATGCTGTGCACGCGCGCGGCGGACAACCTGGTCGTGGTGTGCTACGCGAACCTGGTGGGCGGGCAGGACGAGATCGTGTTCGACGGCGCCAGCCTGATCGTGAACGAGCAGGGTCAGGTCCTCGCCGAGGGCAGGATGTTCGAGGAGGACCTGATCCTCGCCGACCTCGACCTCGACGACGTGTTCAACGCGCGGCTGCACGACCCGCGGCTGCGCAAGGGCCGGGTGCTGGACGGTGGCGAGCCCATGCCGCGCATCGAGCTGCCGATGACCGGCGTCACCGCCGCCGCCGAGGCGGCGAGCGCCCACGTCGCAGGCGGCGGCGGCGCCGCCACCGCAATGCCGCACCGGCCCGCGCTCGAGAAGCGGCCCGCGCCCCCGCCGCGCGACCTGGTGCCCGAGATCTACGAGGCGCTGGTGCTCGGCACGCGCGACTACATGCGCAAGAACGGCTTCGAGACCGCGGTGCTGGGGCTCTCGGGCGGCGTGGACTCGGCGCTCACCGCGTGCCTCGCCGCCGACGCGGTCGGCGCGCAGCACGTGGTGGGCGTCTCGATGCCCTCGGGCTACACCTCGGGCGCCTCGCGCGAGGACGCCGAATCGCTGGCGCGCGCGCTCGGAATCCGCTTCTACTCCATCCCCGTCCGCGAGGTGTTCGAGGCCTACCTGCGCGCGCTCCAGCCGGCGTTCAGCGGGAAGGCCGAGGACATCACCGAGGAGAACCTGCAGGCGCGCATCCGCGGCAACTACCTGATGGCGCTCTCGAACAAGTTCGGCTGGCTGGTGCTCACCACCGGCAACAAGAGCGAGACCTCGGTGGGCTACGCCACGCTCTATGGCGACATGGCGGGTGGGTTCTCGGTGCTCAAGGACGTCTACAAGACCATGGTCTACCGGCTCGCGCGCCACCTCAACGAGCGCGGCGCCGCGATCCCGGAGCGCACGCTGACGCGCCCGCCCACCGCCGAGCTCAAGCCGGATCAGACCGACCAGGACACGCTGCCGCCCTACGAGGTCCTCGACCCCATCCTCAAGCTCTACGTCGAGGAGGACCGCTCGACTGCCGAGATCGTCGAGATGGGTTACGACGAGGCCACGGTGCGGCGCGTGGTGCGCATGGTGGACGTCGCGGAGTACAAGCGCCGCCAGAGTCCGCCCGGCATCAAGATCTCGCCGCGCGCCTTCGGCAAGGACCGCCGGCTCCCCATCACCAACCGCTGGCG
>CAYHRW010000263.1:0-4132 GCA_964359105.1 uncultured bacterium | reverse complement strand
AGTCCACGAACAGCGGGTGCGGCTCGTGGGGGCGCGACTTGAGCTCGGGGTGGAACTGCACCGCCAGGAACCACGGGTGGTCGGGCAGCTCGATGATCTCGACCAGCTCGCGGCCCACGCACTTGCCCGAGACGACCAGCCCGCGCGACTGGAGCTGGGCCGTGTACCTGTTGTTGAACTCGTAACGGTGGCGGTGGCGCTCCTCGATCTCGGCCTTCCCGTAGGCGCGCGCCGCGAGGCTGCCCGCCTTGAGCGCGCAGCGGTAGGCGCCGAGCCGCATGGTGCCGCCCTTCTCGGTGACGTCGGCCTGGTCGGCCATCAGGTCGATGACCTTCTGGGCGGCGTGCGGGTCGAACTCGCTGGAGTTGGCCTCGGCCCAGCCCACCACGTGACGCGCGAACTCGATGGTCGCCACCTGCATGCCGAGACACAGCCCGAAGTAGGGGATGCCGCGCTCGCGCGCGAACTGCACGGCGTTGATCTTGCCCTCGATGCCGCGCTCGCCGAAGCCGCCCGGCACCAGCACGCCGTCCACGTCGAGCAGCCGCTCGGCCGCGCCCGCGCTCTCGAGGTCGCCGGCCTCGACCCAGCGCAGCTCGACGCGCGCGCGGTTCGCGGCGCCCGCGTGGACGAACGCCTCGATGATGCTCTTGTAGGCGTCGCGCACGTGCGTGTACTTGCCGACCACCGCCACGACGCACTGCTTCTCGGGATGGCGCACGCGCTCGACGAAGTCGTCCCACGACCGGAGATCCGGCTCGCCGGCGTCCAGGCCCAGCTCGCGAACCACCAGCGCGTCGAGCCCGCCACGGTGGAACACGCCCGGCACCTCATAGATCGAGTCCACGTCGTAGGCGTCCACCACCGCCTCGGTCGGCACGTTGCAGAACAGCGCGATCTTCTCGCGCACCTCGCAGCCGAGCGCCGCCTCGCTGCGGCACAGCAGGATGTCGGGCTGGATGCCGATCTCACGCAGCTCCTTGACCGAGTGCTGGGTGGGCTTGGTCTTCATCTCGCGCGCGGCGCGGATGAACGGCACGAGCGTGACGTGGACGAACAGGGTGTCCCGCCGGTGCTCGAGCCGGAGCTGGCGCACCGCCTCGAGGAACGGCAGCGACTCGATGTCGCCGACCGTGCCGCCGATCTCGACGATCGCCACGTCGGCCTGGGTGGTGAGCGCGAGCGAAGTGATGCGGCGCTTGATCTCGTCGGTGACGTGCGGGATCACCTGCACGGTGCGTCCCAGGTAGTCGCCGCGGCGCTCCTTGGAGAGGATCGAGTCGTAGATCTGCCCGGCCGTGACGTTGTGGCTGCGGGTCACCGAGGTGTTCGTGAAGCGCTCGTAGTGGCCCAGGTCCAGGTCGGTCTCGGCGCCGTCGTCGGTGACGAACACCTCGCCGTGCTGGAACGGGCTCATGGTGCCCGGGTCCACGTTGAGGTAGGGGTCGAGCTTCTGGATGGTGACCCTGAGCCCCCGCGCCTTGAGGAGGAGCCCGAGCGACGCGGCCGCGATGCCCTTGCCGAGAGAGGAAACCACGCCTCCGGTCACCACGATCATCCTGGCCATCATCGCTCCCCTCCCTGAGGGCTCCGCGTGGAGCCGCGCCTCATGGCCGCGGTCCGCGTCTCTCCAGCGCCTCCAGCTGCGCGGGCGTGTCCACCCCCGCCGCGGGACGCGCGCTCTCGACCACCCGGATGCGCACGCCGCGCTCGAGCGCGCGCAACTGCTCGAGCCGCTCCGCCTGCTCGAGCACCCCCGGCGGCCACGAGGCGAACTCGAGCAGGAAGTCGCGCCGGAAGCCGTACACGCCGATGTGGCGGAGCGCCGGGCTGCCGCGCGCGCCCGCGCCCGGGTCCGCGCGGCTAAAGTAGAGCGCGCAGCCTTCCGCGTCCACCGCGACCTTGACCACATCTTCCGCGGCCAGGACCGCGGCGTCCGTCTCGCGGTGCGCGAGCGTCGCCATCCGCACCGCCGGGTCCGCCCGCATCCCGGCGACCAGGCGCGACACGGCTTCCGCGTCCAGCTCGGGCTCGTCGCCCTGCAGGTTCAGCACGATCTCGGCTTCCGGGTGACGCCGCGCCACCTCGGCCACGCGGTCGGTGCCGCTCGCGCACTCGGGCGAGGTGCGCTCGACCACGGCGCCGAACCCGCGCGCCGCGGCCTCGATGCGCTCGTCGTCGGTGGCGATCACCAGGGCGTCGAGCCCCGCGATGCCGCGCGCCCGCTCCCACACGTGCCGCACCAGCGGCTTCCCCCACAACACCGCCAGCGGCTTCCCCGGAAAGCGCGACGCGCCGTACCGGGCGGGGATGACGCCCAGCACGGCGCGCGCGGTCACGCCCGCTCCGAGTTCCCTGTCAGGAGACGCCGACACTCAGCTCGGCGATCATGTCGGCCACGTCCTTGCCCGACTTCTGGAGCGCGGCCGTCTCCTCCGCCGACAGCTTGAGCTCGACGATCTTCTCGACGCCCCGCCCGCCCAGCACGATCGGCACGCCGATGAACAGGTCCTTCATCCCGTACTGGCCGTCGAGGTGCACCGAGCACGGCACCAGCCGCTTCTGGTCGGTGAGGATTGCCTCGGCCATCTCGACCGAGCACATCGCCGGCGCGTAGTAGGCCGAGCCGGTCTTCAGCAGCTTGACGATCTCGGCCCCGCCGTTCTTGGTGCGCTCGTTGATGGCCGCGATCCTCTCGGCCGGCAGCAGCTCGCCGACCGGGATGCCCCCCACGGTGGTGTAGCGTGGCAGCGGCACCATCGAGTCGCCGTGGCCGCCCAGCACCATGGCGTCCACGTCCGCGGGAGAGACGCCCAGCTCCATGGCGATGAAGGCGCGCATGCGGGCCGCATCCAGGATGCCGGCCATGCCCATGACCCGGTTTCTCGGGAAACCCGACACCTTCCAGAACAGCCACGCCATCACGTCGAGCGGATTCGTCACCACGATGACGGTGGCGTTCGGGGCGTGCTGCTTCACCGCTTCGGCCGCCGGCCGCACGATGTCGGCGTTGGCCTTGAGCAGGTCGCTGCGCGACATGCCCGGCTTGCGCGGGAAGCCGGCGGTCATGATGACCAGGTCCGCGCCCTTGACCGCGGCGAGGTCGTTCGCGCCCTCGATCCTCCCGCCCTTGTGCCACAGCGGCGTGGTCTGCGTCATGTCCAGCGCCTTGCCCTGCGGCATCCCTTCCACGATGTCCACCAGCGTCACATCCGCGAGCCCGCGCTCCGCGACATAGAGCGCTGCGCTCGCTCCCACGTTCCCTGCGCCGATGACGGCGACCTTGCGATTCACGGCGACCTCCTCGTGTCTTGAGCGACCTGAAACGGGAACGCCACGCCGTCGAGGGCTCTCGGGCCCCTGGCAGCGCGGCGTCGTGCGTGCGGCTTGGGAAGCTAGTTCGTCTCGGCCGTTGCCGGGGGCAGGACGTGCACCTTGCGGCGCGTGCCGAGGTAGCGGGTGAACTTCACCTCGCCGTCGATCATCGCGAACAGGGTGTCGTCCTTGCCGATGCCCACGTTGTACCCCGGGAAGAACCGCGTGCCGCGCTGCCGCACCAGGATGTTCCCCGCGCGCACGCGCTCGCCGCCGAAGCGCTTCACGCCGAGGCGCTGCGCGTTCGACTCGCGATTGTTCCTCGACGAGGACTGACCTTTCTTGTGAGCCATTGCCTCTCCTACGCCTGGATGCCGGTCACGCGGATGCGCGTGAGCTCGCTGCGGTAGCCCTTGCGGCGCCGGTAGTCCTGCCGGCGCTTGAACTTGAAGATCTTGAGCTTCGGTCCCCGGAAGTGCTCCAGCACTTCGGCCGTGAGGCTCGCGCCCTTCACGTAGGGCTGGCCGACGGCGACGCGGTCGCCCTCCGCCAGCAGGAGCACCTGGTCGAAGGTGAGCTGGCTGCCCGGCTCGCCCTTGAGGCGCGCCACCTCGAGGATGGCGTCCGGCTCGACTTTCGTCTGGATGCCGTTGATGTTGACGATGGCGTACATCTCTGGGGTCTCTCCCTGGATCGCGCCGGGCCGCACCGGCGGCCGCGACCCACCGCTGCGCCCCGACGACAGGCGAAGGCGCCCGCTACAGTGGGCGCGAAGAGCGGATTTCTACCATGCCGGCGCGGCGGGGGTCAAGCCGGC
>CAYHRW010000262.1:0-4132 GCA_964359105.1 uncultured bacterium | reverse complement strand
CGCGATGATGCCGCGGGCGAGTCGGGGATGGGGAATCATGCGCGGCATTATGCGGTGGCGCGGGCGGGTTGGCCAGGCCCTGGCCAGCGCGCCGCGCCGTCTACGCGGGCCTCCCCCGCCAGGCCTGCCCTCGACCCCGGACCGGACCGTTCATGACCCGCTGCTGCGAACGCGATCTGGCCGCGGGCAGCGGAGCACCTCGCGCACCACGGTGTGGCTCTCGTCGCTGTGTGCGGCGGACGGACTCACACAGGCGGCCCGCAGGCTCACACCGGCAGCGCCCCGGCCACCAGCCTCACGACCCACACCGCGAGCAGCGCGCACGCGTCGGCCATCACCGCGGCCGGGAGCCAGCGGTCGAGGAAGCCCGCGCGGCCGCGCGCCAGTGCCGCGCCCCACGCCGCCCAGCCCACCACGAACTGGACGGCGAGCGGCAGGGCGAGCGGATGGAGCGCGAACGAGGCGCGCCACTCCCCTCCCGCCAGCAGCGCGAACGCGCGCGTGAGCCCGCAAGTCGTGCATTCCACGTGCGCGACGCGGCGCAGCAGGCAGAGCGGTTCCCCGCCGGTGACGCCGGGCGCCCACACGCGCAGCGCGAGCCACGCCCCCGCCACCGCCAGCCCGCACAGGAGCCACGCGGCCCACGGTGCCGCACGCGGCAGCGTCAGCGCGCGCGCGCGCGATGGAGTCGTGGCCCAGCTCATGTGGTCGGACCTCCGCCCGGCGCGGGAGCCGGCGCGGCAGGCACCGCCGACGCCGCGAGCACCGCGTAGTCCGGGCCGAACTGACCGAGGAACTCGGGTCCGAGAGCGCGAAATGTCACTCCCAGCGGCAGCAGCAGCACCGACCCGATGTAGGGCAGCGCGAGCAGGATGAACCCGACGCAGCAGGTCATCATCCCCACGGTGATGATCGCGATCACGACCCCGATCCAGAGCACGAGCACGAACAGGCCGTAGACGATGAAGCTGCCCGCGTGCGCGCGGAACAGCGGCATGAAGCGCTGCCACGCCGCGCTCGCCGTGAGGTCGTGCCGGTACATCACGGGGACCACGAAGTCGAAGAGGAAGAGCTGGATGTAGGCCGCGACGATCCCGAGCGGCGCCAGCATGGCGAGCAGCCCGAGGATGGCGCCGAGCTGCGGCAGGTGGAAGTGACCTTCCGAATAGAGCGTGCCCACGTTGAGGATGAACAGGACCACGATGAGACCGGCGACGAGGAGGCAGGCGAGCGAGAAGACCAGCCGCCACAGGAAGAGCGAGTTCCCGAGGCGCGCCAGGCGTCCCCACGGCTCGACGATGCCGCGGCGCTCGTGAGCCACGTTGTCGAGGAAGATGAACTTGCCGCGGCTGCTGATCCACATGAAGAGGAGCCCGAGCACGACGATCGTGACGACCACCGCGACGGCCACCGTCACCCAGATCGGCTCGGCCAGGAAGTCCTCGAGCCGGCGGAGCACGTGGCCCGCGCCCTCCCAGTCCCCGTCATGCCAGGTGTAGCGCCCGCCGCCGCCGCCGAACCCACCCGAGAGGTACTCGGAGAGGAACGCGGCGAAGCCGAGAACCAGCCACATTTCGAGACGGAAGGGCCGGAACAGCATCCGCACCGCGCGGGCCCAGGCGCGCTGCAGGGGAAGCACGTAGGCGACGTTCACGGGCGACCTCCATCCACGATGCGGCGCGCTCGGAGACGGGACCGAGCGGCCCGTCGTTCCCCGGCAGCCGTGGCACAGCGGCCAGCCTAGCGCAGGCGAGCCACCGGCCGCAGCCGAAACCGCAGCCGGGGCCGCACCCGGCCTGCGTCGGATACTACGTGGGACGCATTGACCGTGTTTCAGCAGGCCCGGATACTCGGTCGGAATTCCGGCGCCGCCATTGGGGCGGCCCACCACATCGGAGTCCCCATGTCCTTCCAGCTTGGAACGCGGCGCGGCCGCTACGTCGAGGTCCTGGAGGCGATGAAGGGCGCGACCCCGCCGCTCACGCCGCAGGAGCTCGAGCACTTCGAGAGCTTCGACCTGATCTACCGCACGCTGTGCGCGGTGCTCTACAACTACGTGCCCACCTCGGGCCACCCGGGCGGGTCCATCTCGTCCGGCCGCTTCGTGGCCGGCATCCTGTTCGACGCGCTGGACTACGACGTGAGCCGCCCGGAGCGAGACGACGCCGACGTGGTGTCGTACGCCGCCGGCCACAAGGCGCTCGGTCTCTACGCCATGTGGGCGCTGCGCAACGAGGTGATGCGCCTGGGCGCACCCCGGCTGCTGCCGCACGACGCGCGCCAGCAGCTCCGGCTCGAGGACCTGCTCGGCTTCCGCCGCAATCCCGCGAACCTGACGCCGCTGTTCCGGCGCTGGGAGGTGAAGGCGCTCGACGGGCATCCCACGCCGGCGACGCCGTTCGTGCGGCTCTCGACCGGCGCCTCGGGCGTGGGTCTCTCCGCCTCGCTCGGTCTCGCGCTCGGCGCGCGCGACTTCTACGGCGCGGACGCGCCGCGCGTGCACATCGTCGAGGGCGAGGGCGGCATGACGCCCGGCCGCGTCGCCGAGGCGCTGGCCGCGGCCGGCACCGGCTCGCTCGGCAACGCCGTGCTCCACGTGGACTGGAACCAGGCCTCGATAGACTCGAACCGTGTCTGCCGCGACGGCGATCAGCCCGGCGACTACGTGCAGTGGACGCCGATGGAGCTGGCCTACCTCCACGACTGGAACGTCATCTACGTCCCGGACGGCCGGGACTTCCAACAGGTGCTCGCCGCGCAGCGGCTGGCGGCCACGATCGGCAACGCGCAGCCCACCGCGATCGTCTACCGCACCCTCAAGGGCTGGCAGTACGGCATCGAGGGCCGCGCCTCCCACGGCGCCGGCCACGCGCTGTGCTCGGACGGCTTCTACGCCGCGCTCGAGCCGCTCTTGGGCGGGCGGAAGGCCGAGCTGCCGAGCTGCCGCGGCCTGGAGAAGCCGCGCTGCGCCGGTCCCGACGGCTCGACCGTGATGGAGACGTGCTTCTGGGACGCGCTCAAGATCGTGCGCGACGAGATCCAGAGGCGTGGGCCGATGGTGCAGGCACTGGCCGCCCGGCTCACCGCGGCGCGCGAGCGGCTCGAGCGGCGCGTGCGCAAGCCCCGCACCGGAGCGCCGCGCATCGAGACGGTCTACGAGATCGCCGCGCGCGATGGCGGCGAGGTCCCGGAGGCGCTCCAGCTCGCGCCCGGCGCCGTGACCACGCTCAGGAACGAGCTGGGGCGCGTGCTCCAGCACTACAACCAGGCGAGCGGCGGCGCGCTGTTCGTCACCGCCGCCGACCTGCTCGGCTCGACCAGCGTGGACAAGATCGCCGAGGGCTTCCCGCCCGGCTACTGGAACGCCGCCACCAACGCGCAAGCGCGCACGCTCTCGATCGGCGGCATCTGCGAGGACGCGATGGCCGGCTACTGCTCGGGCCTCGGCTCGTTCGGCCGCCACATCGGCGTGGCGTCGTCCTACGCCGCGTTCATCGCGCCGCTCGGGCACATCGCCGCGCGGCTCCACGCCATCGGCAACCAGGCGCGCCGCGCGGTGAGCGGCGCCGCCTACCGGCCCATGATCCTGGTCGGCGCGCACGCCGGATTGAAGACCGGCGAGGATGGCCCGACCCACGCCGACCCCCAGGCGCTCCAGCTCCTGCAGGAGAACTTCCCGCCCGGCACGGCGATCACGCTCACGCCGTGGGACCCGCTCGAGATGTGGCCGCTGGTCTCGGCCGCGTTCGCGCGGCGCCCCGCCCTGATCGCGCCCTTCGTCACGCGCCCCAACGAGGTGGTACCCGACCGCGCGAAGCTCGGGCTCGCCCCGGTGACCGCGGCGCGCACCGGCGTCTACCGGCTGCGCGCGCCGCGTGGCACCGGCGACGGCGTGCTGGTCTTGCAGGAGAGCGCGGTGACGCTCGCGTTCACGAGCGGCGTGCTGCCGCGGCTCGACCAGGAGGGCGTGGACCTGGACGTCTACTACGTCGCCAGCGCCGAGCTGTTCGACGCGCTCTCGGCGGCGGAGCGCGAGAGGATCTTCCCCGAATCGCGCGCGCAGGAGGCGATGGGCATCACCGGCTTCACCCTCGCCACCATGTACCGCTGGGTGCGCTCCGACCGCGGGCGC
>CAYHRW010000261.1:0-4149 GCA_964359105.1 uncultured bacterium | reverse complement strand
GAAGATCGTCGCCGTGCGCCGCCCGATCCGCCCCGACCCGCACGTGCGCCCGCTGGGCGTGCTGCCGCCCGAGTCCCGGGCGCGCGTCGAGCGGTCCGCGCCCGCCGCGGCACCGAAGGCGAAGAGCCGCGCGGTGCGTCCCGCGGCGCAGCCCGGCCGAGCCCAAGGAGCGCAACGCGTGACCGAGAAGGACCTGAAGGAGTGCGAGGACCGCCTGCTGGCCGAGCGCCAGCGCATCGTGAAGGAGATGGGCCACCTGGAGAGCACCGTGCTCAAGGTGAACCCGCGCGACAGCACGGGCGACCTGTCGGGATACTCGTTCCACATGGCCGACGCCGGCACTGACGCGTACGAGCGCGAGAAGGCGTTCCTGTTCGCCTCGTCCGAAGGCCGGCTGCTCATGGAGCTCGACGACGCCCTGCGGCGGCTCTACCGCGGCGAGTACGGGAGCTGCGAATCGTGCGGCAAGCCCATCACGCGCGCGCGGCTCGAGGCCATGCCCGCCACCCGCCTGTGCGTCGCATGCAAGGAGAAGGAGGAGCGGGCCCACCGCGGCGCGCAGTGAAGCGCTCCCTGCTCCTGCTGGCTGGAGTGGCCGCCGCTGTCATCGCGCTCGATCGGTGGACCAAGCAATGGGCCAGCTCGACGCTGCCGTTCAACCAGCCGGTCCCCGTGCTGGGCGAGGTCCTGCGCCTGACCTACACGCGCAATTCTGGCGTGGCGTTCGGCATCGGGCAGGGCACCGGCTTCCCCTACTACATCTTCTCGATCCTCGCGGTGCTGGTGATCGTCGCCATGTTCCTGCGCCGCCGTGCGCAGGGCTGGCCGCGCCGGCTCGCGCTCGCGCTCATCCTGGGCGGCGCGTTCGGCAACCTGGTGGACCGCCTCAAGGCGGGCGAGGTGGTGGACTTCATCGAGGTGGGGTTCCACGGCTGGCACTGGCCGGTGTTCAACGTGGCGGACTCCGCGGTCACGGTGGGCGTGGTGCTATTCGCGCTCGCTTGGTCGCGGCGCCCCGCGTCGCCCGGACCGGCGATGGCGGGCGCTCCCGATGAACCGGCTGGACCTGGAGGTGCCGGCGCCGCAGAGCGGGGAGCGGCTGGACCGGTTCCTGGCGGGCGCGCAGGCGAGCCTCTCGCGTAGCCGCCTCCAGGCGCTGATCCGCGACGGCCGCGTCGCGGTCAACGACCGAGTGGCGCGCGCGTCGCATCGGCTGCGCGCCGGCGACCGGGTCGCGGTCGAGCTTCCTCCGCCTCGCGTGAGCCGGCTGGCGCCCGAGGACATCCCGCTCGCGATCGTGTTCGAGGACCAGCACCTGATCGTGGTGGACAAGCCCGCCGGGATGGTGGTGCATCCGGGCGCGGGTGTGGGGAGCGGGACGCTGGTGCACGCGCTGCTCCACCACGCGCCCGGGATCGCGGGCGTGGGCGGCGAGGGCCGTCCCGGCATCGTGCACCGGCTCGACAAGATGACCTCGGGCCTGCTGGTCGCGGCCCGGAGCCCGGAGGCCTACCGGGCGCTGGTCGAGTTGCTGCACGCGCGCGCGGTCCGGCGCACCTACCGGGCGCTGGTGTGGGGCGACCCGCGCGGCGACGCCGGGGCGATCGAGGCGCCGGTGGGACGCGACCCGCGCGACCGCAAGCGCATGGCGGTGGTGGCGCGCGGGGGGAAGCCGGCGCTCACGCGCTGGCGCGTGGCCGAGCGCTTCGGCCCTGTGACCCTGCTCGAGGTCACGCTCGAGACCGGCCGCACCCACCAGATCCGCGTGCACCTCGCGCACCGCAAGCTCCCGGTGGTGGGCGACCCGGTCTACGGCGGGCGCGGGAAAAAGCTGTTGAGCGCGCGGGAGCCGGAGCGTAGCCTCCATGCGGCCTTGCTCGGATGTCTCCCGCGGCAGGCCCTGCACGCGGCGGAGCTCGACTTCGCGCATCCGGTCTCCGGGGCGGCGCTGCACTTCGCCTCGCCCCTGCCGCCAGACTTCACCCGGGCGCTCGACCTGCTCCGGTCGTTCGCCGCGAAGCGCCGGCACTGAGCGACGACATGCCCGAACCCGTGACGACCCCCGACCTGATCACCGTCCGCATCCCGAGCCGGCTCGACCTGCTGGGCCTGCTCGACCGCGTGACCGCCTCGCTGTGCGAGCGCATGGCGTTCGACGAGGACGCCTGCTGCCAGGTCTCGATGTCGGTCATCGAGGCGGGCACGAACGCCATCCAGCACGGCCATGGGCGCGACGCCTCGAAGCCGGTGGACGTCACGTTCGCGCTGTTCCCCGACCGGCTCGAGGTGCGCGTGCACGACACCGGGGCGGGCTTCGACCTCTCCAGGGTCAACGGCGACGTCACCGCGCCCGACCACCTGTGCGACCCGCGCGGCCGCGGCATCTTCATCATGCGGGCGTGCATGGATGCGGTGGAGTTCGAGTTCTCGAGCGCCGGCACCACGTGCCGGCTGGTGAAGCGCCGCCCGGCTCCGCCCGGAACGCCCTGAGCGACGTGCCGCGGGTCCTGGCAGTGGACTGGGGAGAGCGCCGCGTCGGCCTCGCGGTCAGCGACCCGCGCGGGATCATCGCCAGCGGCCTGCCCACGCTGGAGGTGACGAGCCTCGAGCAGGCGGTGACGGGCGTGGCCGAGCGCGCCGCCGAGGTCGAGGCCGAGCGCCTCGTGGTGGGGCTGCCGCTGCTCATGAGTGGCGGGCGCGGCGAGGCGGCGCAGGCGGCCGAGCGCTTCGCCGACCTGCTGCGCGGGCGCACCGGGCTCCCGGTGGACACCTACGACGAGCGGCTCACCTCGGCGATCAGCGAGCGCCGCCTGCGCGAGGTGGGCGTGCGCACCGGGCGTCAGAAGGGACGCGTGGACCAGGGCGCGGCGGTGGCGCTGCTCGAGTCGTACCTGATGCGCCTGCGCGCGCAGCGCGGACCGGACGAGGGCGCGTGAGACGCGTCGCCCGCCCCCCCGCGCGGGAGCCGGACGTGATCCGGGAGGCGCACCCGTGAGCGGCCCGAAGCGCCCGGCGCGGCCGGGCCCCCGCCCGCGCTTCTTCCGCCCGCGGCGCTGGGCGCTGCTGCTGGTGCTGCTCGCGGGCCTGGCGGTGGCCGCCGACCTGTTCTTCCCCGCGGGCCTGCTGCCGCGGCACGAGCGCCGCGCCATCCTGGTCGAGCGCGGGCAGACGCTCTCCGAGGTCGCGGGCGAGCTCAAGCGCGTCGGCCTGCTGCGCGGCACGCTCGGCTTCCAGGTGCTGGCGCGGCTCATGGGGCTCGACCGTCACATCAAGGCCGGCCAGTACGAGTTCCCGCTCGGCACCACGGTGCCGGCGCTGCTGCACGCCTTCGCGCGCGGCATGAGCGGGCTCAATCTCGTCACGCTCCCGGAGGGGCTCACGCTGCTCGAGGTCGGCGTGCTGCTGGGGCACCACCTGGGCGTGCCGGCGGCGGCGTTCGACTCGCTCGGCCACGACCGCGGGTTCCTCGACTCGCTCGGCATCCAGGCGCCGTCGCTCGAGGGCTACCTGGCGCCCGACACCTACGAGTTCCTGCCCGGCACCGCGCCCGAGGTGGCGCTGCGCAGCATGGTGGCGCGGCAGGAGGAGGTGCTGCGCAGGGCCGCGGCGGGCCGCGACTCGCTGCCGCTCGGGTTGCAGCTCCAGCAACTCCTGACCCTCGCCTCGATCGTCGAGTCCGAGGCCCAGCAGCCCGCCGAGCGCGCGCGCATCGCCAGCGTGTACCTGAACCGGCTCGAGCGCGGGATGCGGCTGCAGGCCGACCCCACCGTGGCCTACGCCATGGGCATGAGCCCGCGCTCGCGGCTCTACCTCAGGCAGCTGCGCACCAACTCGCCGTTCAACACCTACCTCTACGAGGGCCTGCCACCCGGACCCATCTGCAACCCCGGCGCGGCCACCATCGAGGCGGTGATGAACCCGGCCCCGGGTGTCAGGGACCTCTACTTCGTGGCGCGCGGCGACGGCGGGCACTTCTTCTCGCAGACCTACGAGCAGCACCTCGCCAACATCCGCCGCGCCCACGAGATTGCCGCCGCCGCCGCGGCGGCCTCCGCGGCCGGCGCCGATTCGCTGCGCGCGCTCGACTCGCTCGCCGTCAAGGACTCGGTCGCCGCGGGACGGGCGGGAGGAGAGACCACCGCGGTGGCG
>CAYHRW010000260.1:1315-4151 GCA_964359105.1 uncultured bacterium | reverse complement strand
TCCATGCGGATGTCGGCGCCGAGCCGCACCAGCTCGGGCACGTGCGTGAAGCGGTCGAGGTAGATGGTGTCGCGGATCACGCTCGCGCCGTCGGCGATCGCGCACACCGACATGATCTGCGCCTGCATGTCGGTCGGGAACCCCGGGAACGGCTCGGTGGTCACGTCCACGGCCGCCGGGCGCCTCGGCCCGGTGATGGTGACCTCGGCGTTGCCGGCGAGGATCTCACAGCCCTGCTGTTCGAGCGTGTGGATGGTCGCGCCCATGTGGCCCGAGTCGCAGCGCTCGAGCGTGATGCTCGAGCCGGTCACGGCGGCCGCGGCCAGGAACGTGGCACCCTCGATGCGGTCCGGGATGATGGTGGTGTCGAGCGGTCGCAGTCCCTTCACCCCGTGGATGGTGAGCGTGCGCGAGCCAATCCCCTCGATGCGCGCGCCGCAGGCGTTGAGCGCCGCGGCCAGCGCGGTGATGTCGGGCTCGATCGCCACGTTGCGGAGCGTGGTCGTGCCCGCGGCGAGCGTCGCCGCCATCATGAGCTGCGCGGTGGCGCCGACCGAGACCGTCTCGAAGGTGTAGTCGGTGCCCGCGAGCCTCACCTCGCGGCCCACGATGTAGCCGTGGTCGAGCTCGAGCGCGGCGCCCATCGCGTTGAGGCCCTCGAGGTGCAGGTTCACCGGCCGCGGCCCCCACGCGCAGCCGCCGGGGAGCGAGACGCGCGCCGCGCCCATGCGCGCGAGCAGCGGGCCCAGCACGTAGACGCTGGCGCGCATGGTGCGCACCAGGTCGTAGGGCGCCTCGACCGAGGTCAGGTTCGAGGTGTCGATCTTGCACGCGTGCCCGCGCAGCTCGACGCGAGCGCCGAGCACCTCGAGCACCTTCGCCATCGTCTTCGTGTCGGAGAGCAGCGGCACGTTGCGCAGCGTGTGCACGCCGGGAGCGAGCAGCGTCGCGGCCATCATCGGCAGCGCCGCGTTCTTCGCGCCGCTGAGCTCGACGCGGCCGGAGAGCCTGTGCCCTCCGCGAATGATCAGGGCATCCATGGTGGTGGACCTGGCTGGTTCCGCCGCGGTGGAAGAGTCGAGCGTGGGGCTGTCGGGGGTGACGTCCATGTTCGTGTCCTTGCTGCCGCGCCGCGAAGCCTTCCGCGGTGGCACGAGATGCGGCGACGGGGAGCGTTCAGGCCCGCATGATACGCCGTCGCGCGGTCAAATCAACCTCTATGGCGCGCCCGACTTGCCGCGACGTATCATGCGCGCTTCGCGCGGTCCGGCCGCGCGTCGCACCGCGCACCGACGACACGCCACGAGTCCCGGAGACACCCAGTGCTCGCCGTCGCCGCCACCCTGCTCGTCGTCGCCGTCGCGGCGCCCGCCGTGAGCGCAGCGCCGGCTGCCGCCGCGCTCGCGCGCCCCGCTCCGGCGTTTCCCGTGAAGCTCGCTCCGGCCGCCGCCGACTCGATCACGAAGGCGATCCTCAGGGACCGCGCCGAGACCGAACAATGGCTGAAGAGCGGCGCCACCTCCTACCTCGCCACCGTGAAGCGCGTGGATTTCGGCGCGAAGACGGCGCTCACCGTGGGCAGCGCCGCCGGCAACGACGTGCGCATCGCCGATGCCGGCATCGCCGCGCACCACCTGCGCGCGACCGTAGTGGGCGACTCGTTCCGCGTCGTGGCGCTGGATCCCGGCGCCACGTTCAGGGTGAAGGACGCCGAGCGGCGCGAAGCGGTGGTCGGCCCCAGCTCGATCCAGGCCGGACGGTTCACGCTGCGGCTCTCGCACCAGCGCTTCCCCGCCATCATCGTGTTCGACCCGCAGAGCCCGCGCTTCAAGGACTACAAGGGGCTCGCGTGGTTCCGGGTGGATCTGGCGTACCGCTACGAGCTGCCGCTCACGCCGAACTCGAAGCCCGACACCGTCATCATCCTCTCGACCCGCGGCAGTCGGAGGCGCGCGGTGCGGGTCGGCTGGTTCGACTTCATGGCCGGGAAGACCGCGTGCCGGCTCGAGGCCACGCGCCTGCTCGAGCCCGGCGTCGGCGAGAACGACCTCGCGGTGTTCTTCCGCGACGCGACGACCGGGAAGGAGAGCTACGGCGTCGGCCGCTACGTGGACCCGCAGCGGCTGCCCGACGGGCGCTACCTGCTCGACTTCAACCTCGCCTACAACCCCGCGTGCGCGGTGAGCGAGCACTACAACTGCCCGCTCCCGCCCAGGGCGAACGCGCTCAGGGTCGCGATCCGCGCGGGCGAGAGGGATAGCCACTACCTGCACTGACGCATCGGGGGCCCGTATGGCCACAGCACTCTCCACACTGACGATCCTCGCGCTCGCTGTCTCGACGCTCCTGGTGCCGTCTGCGCGCGCGCAGGCGACCCGGCCCGACTCGTCCGCCGCATCCGCGCCGGCCGCGACCTCAGTGCCCGACTCGTCCGCCGCCGGCCGGGAGGGCGCGCTGCGGCTGTTCGTGGACTGCGAGGAGTGCGATCAGGACTTCATCCGCAAGGAGATCACGTTCGTGGACCACGTGCGCGACCGCCTGACCGCCGACGTCCACGCGCTCGTCACCGACCTCGACACTGGAGCCAGCGGGTCCGAGGTCACGGTCACCTTCATGGGCCGCGGCTCCTGCGCCGGGATGGCGGACACGCTGCGCTTCGTGACGAAGGCCTCCGACACCGACGACATGAACCGCCGCCAGCTGGTTCGCGTGTTGAAGCTGGGACTGGTCCGCTTCGCCGCGCGCACGCCGCTGGCCGAACGCATCGCCGTCTCCTACCAGGAGCCGGCGGCCGCGCCCCGCCCGGTGGTGGACCGGTGGAACAAGTGGGTCTTCA
>CAYHRW010000260.1:0-1215 GCA_964359105.1 uncultured bacterium | reverse complement strand
GAGCCGGCGGCCGCGCCCCGCCCGGTGGTGGACCGGTGGAACAAGTGGGTCTTCACCACCAGCCTGAACGGCTGGTCCAACGGCCAGAGCTCCACACGCACCATCAACACCTGGGGATCGCTCTCGGCCAAGCGCGTCGCGGAGAACACCAAGCTCAGCCTCTCGTTGAACGGGAGCTACTACGAGAACCGCTTCGACCTCGGCGGCGGCCGGCGCCTCGTCAGCATCTCGCGGAGCCGCAGCGCCAACACGCAGTTCGTCCAGGGGCTCGGAGAGCACTGGTCCGCAGCGGCGTGGGTGTCCGCCTACTCCTCGACCTACAGCAATACGGAGCTCGACTGGGGAGCCGGGCCCGCGCTCGAGTTCAACGTCTTCCCCTACTCGCAGTCCACCCGCCGGCAGCTCCGGTTCGACTACTACGTGACCTACCACCGGGCCGTCTACGAGCGCGAGACCGCCTTTTTCAAGACGCGCGAGAGCCTGTGGCGGGAAGGGCTGGAGGTGGTCGTGGACGCGAAGGAGCCGTGGGGCTCGACGGAGATCTCGCTCGAGGGCGCCCACTACATGCACGACTTGAAGAAGAACCGGCTCACCACGTCGGGGTCGGTCTCGCTGCGGATCGTGGAGGGCCTGTCGGTGAAGGTGTCCGGCAACGCCTCGCGCGTGCGCGACCAGCTCTCGCTCCCGGCGCAGGGCGCCACGCTGGAGGAGATCCTGCTCCAGCGCCGCCAGCTCGCCACGCAGTACCAGTACTACGTGTCCGTCGGGCTGAGCTACACCTTCGGCTCGATCTACAACAGCATCGTCAACGCGCGGTTCGGGAACTGACGCGGATCGCGGGTGACGCGCGTCCGCGGGAGTGCGGACCGGGCGCGCGAGGAGCACGACATGAACGGGACACTTCTCACGCTGGCGCTGTTCGGCACGACCGGGAGGACGGGGTGCGCCGTGCTCGCGGAGGCCGCGCGACCCTCACCGCGATGGCGCGGTGCGACGTGACACGCATCGTCTGCCAGACCGGCGCCATGATCGGCGGGCGCTGGCCGACCCTGAGCTTCCCGTTCCGGCTCATGGCCGAGAGCTTCCGCCGGCAGCGGCCGGCGCTCGCCGCCGACCGGGTCGCGCAGGAGCGCGCGGTGATGGAGAGCGCGACCGACTGGCTGCTGGTCAAGCCGCCGAGCCGTCCGGAGCGCCGGCGATGTCGCTGTCGCCGGT
>CAYHRW010000259.1:1195-4152 GCA_964359105.1 uncultured bacterium | reverse complement strand
GCGGATCTCGTCCTGCGTCCGCGCTTCGTCCCAGCCGAGCGTGCGCGCCATCGCCTCGGCCGCGGCCGGCGCCACCGCGCGGCCGCGGTCCTCCTCGAGCCACAGCGTGGTGCGGCGGCGCATCACGTCCTCGAGCCGCCGTGCGAACTCCTCGCGCGCCGCGTGCGCGGCGGCGGCGGTGGCGCCGCCGCGGGTCTCGAACGGCTCGGGCAGCGGCGCGTCGTCGTCGTGCGGCTCCCAGCGCCCGCGCCCCAGCGTGCGCCCGGCGAGCGCGAGTGCGTCGCGCGCCATGGCGCGGAAGGTCGTGTACTTGCCGCCCGCCACGGTGATGACCGGGCCCTCCGCGAGCACGCGGTGCTCGCGCGAAGCGCGGCCCACCACCTCGCCGCCGCGCAGCAGCGGCCGCACGCCGGCGTAGACCGCGAGCGGTCGCTGCGCGGCGGCCGCCGGCAGCATGCGCGCGAGCTCGGACACCAGGTAGCGCACCTCCTCGACTGTGGGCCGGAACGCCGCGGGTGGCGGGGGCGAAGGGACCTCGACCTCGGTGGTGCCGACCAGCGAGCGGCCCGCGAACGGGATCACGAAGAACGCGCGCCCGTCGGAGCCGGCGATGAGCAGGAGCCCGCTCTCCTCGGTGAGCCGCGGGTAGACCAGGTGCACGCCGCGCGAGGGCCGGAGCAGCGGCGCGGGCTCGGGCGCCCCGGGCCGGAGCGCGCGCTGGAGCAGTGCGCGCACTTCGTCCGTCCACGGTCCCGCGGCGTTCACCACGACGCGCGCGGTGAACGTGCGCTCGCCGCCGCGCAGCCGATCGCGGGCGATGACCTCGACCGCGGCCGCGGCCGCCGGGCGCGCGCCCGTGACCTCGGTCCAGGTGTGGATCCCGGCGCCGTGGGCGGCGGCATCGCGGGCCACCGCCACCGCGAGGCGGGCGTCGTCCATCACCGCGTCCCCGTAGACGCCGGCGCCGCGCAGGCCCCGCGGCTCGAGCGCCGGCTCGGCCGCCAGCGCCCGGCGCGCGCCGAGCCAGGCGTGGCGCTGGAAGCCCTCGTCGCCCGTGGCGAGGGCGTCGTAGAGCCACAGGCCGAGGCGCAGCTTCCACGGCGGCACGCGCCCGCCGCGGTAGAGCGGGACCAGGAAGCGGGTCGGCTTCGCGAGCCCCGGCGCCATGCGGCCGACCGCCGCGCGCTCGCGCAGCGCCTCGTGCACCAGTCCGATGCGCCCGTGCTCGAGATAGCGCAGGCCACCGTGGAGCATGTGGCTCGAAGCGCTCGAGGCGCCCGACGCGAGATCGGCGCGCTCGAGCACGGCGACTGAAAGCCCGTTGCGCGCGGCCAGCCGCGCGACCCCGAGCCCGGTGATGCCGCCACCGATCACCAGCAGGTCGAGGAGCTCCACGGCCTAGAGCGCCGCTCGGTGCGGGTCCGCGCCGCCCGGCTCGCCGAACGCGTCGCGGTAATCGCCGAGCGCCGCCTCGATGACCTCGCGTGCGGCGCCCGCGCCGTAGATGCCGGCCAGCTCGGTGCGCGGCCGCGCGGCGCCGGGCATGTCCTTGTAGGTGAGGAAGTAGTGCTGGATGCGGTCCACCAGCACGCGCGGGCAGTCGCCGATGTCGTGCCACGCCTCGTAAGTGGGATCGCTCTCCAGCACCGCGATGATCTTGTCGTCCACCTCGGCGCCGTCGAACATGCGCAGGCCCCCGATGGGCCGCGCGCGCACGATGACGCCGCCGTGGTTCAGGGCGCGCTCGGTCAGGACGCAGATGTCGAGCGGGTCGCGGTCGCCCTCGAGCGGACCGCCGCCGACCGCGCGCTGCGCGAGCGCCGCGACCGCCGGGCCGCACAGCGTGCGCGGGATGAAACCGTAGGGCTCGGGCGAGAGGCTCGAGTAGCGCTGCGGCCGGTCGAGCTTGAGGAGCCCGCTCTCCTTGTCGAGCTCGTACTTGACGGTGTCGCTCGGCACCAGCTCGACGAACACGGTGACCACCGCGGGCGCCTCCGGCCCTGCGGAGAGCCCGTGCCAGGGGTGGGCCTGCTGGCGCGACACACGCGACGGCGCGGGATCGTCGAGGCTCGGCGTCATGCCGTCATCTCCGGTCGCTCAACGCCGCGGCGGCGGGGGCGCCGCTCCCGCGCCCAGCGTCCAGCGCGTGAGCCAGTCCAGGTGCCACTGCTGCACCGCGCGCTGGAGCCTGGGCTCGCGCGGGCCGTGCGGCTGGCGCGGCAGCAGCAGGAAGTCAGTGGGCACGCCCACGCGCTGGAGCGCGCCGTAGAACTCCCAGCCCTGCGAGGGCGGCACGCGCTCGTCGCTCTGGCCGTGCACCAGCGAGGTCGGCGTCTTCACCCGGTCCACGTGGAGCAGCGCCGAGCGCTCGATGTAGAACGCGGGGTCCTCCCACGGCCACGCCTTGAAGTACGACTTCGTGAACTCGGGGATGTCGGAGGTGAACGTCATCGAGATTTCGTTGGTCACGCCCGCGCCCACCACCGCCGCCTTGAAGCGGTCGGTCTTGGTGACGATGGTCGAGGTCATGAACCCGCCGTACGACCAGCCGCACACCGCGAGGCGGTCCTTATCGGCGATGCCGCGCTCGATCATGGCGTCCACGCCCTTCATGATGTCCTCGTAGTCCTTGCCGCCCCAGTCGCGCACGTTCGCGGCCCGGAACGCCTCACCGTAGCCGCCGCTGCCGCGCGGGTTCGGCAGCAGGATCGCCCAGCCCTGCTGCGCGAACAGCGGCCACGGGTAGATGCGCGAGTTCGCCGTGCAGGTGTTGGCATGGGTGCCGGCCGGGCCGCCGTGCACGTTGAGGACGAGCGGCACGCGCTTGCCCGGCTTCCAGTCGGGCGGCGTGACGAGCAGGCCCTCGATGTCCCAGCCGTCGGCGCCTTTCCAGGTCACGAGCCGCTTCTCGAACGCGGGCTTCTCGCGTGTCACAGGATTCGCGTCGCTCACGCGCG
>CAYHRW010000259.1:0-1095 GCA_964359105.1 uncultured bacterium | reverse complement strand
GGGAAGTCCATGCGCCACACGTCGCGCGGGTGCTGGCTGTCCTCGCGCAGGAACGCGAGCGTGGCGCCGCGCGCGTCGAGCGAGGCGGCCAGGTTCATCTCGGGCCCGCTCGTCAGCGGCTGCACGGGCGAGCCGTCCACGAACGCGCGGAACAGGTGCTGCGCCGTGCGCTGCGCCGCCTGGAACAGGATCGAGCCTCCGTCCGGCGTCCACACGAGACGCCCGCCGGCGAGCCCGCCCACCGACTCGTCGAACGAGGCGGTGAGGTTCCGCACCGGGCCGCCGGCGGCCGGCACGATGCAGAGGAAGTCGTTCGTGTACCACTCATCGCCCCTGCCGTCCTGCGACTGGAAGGCGATCCACCGTCCGTCCGGCGACCACGACGGGGTGGCGTCGGGGCCCTTGAGCGTGACCAGCGGCGCCGCCGTGCCGCCCGCGGCCGCCATGACGTAGAGGTCGGACTTGAACCGGTCCGGGATGAGCGGCGTGGGCTGCCCGGCGAACGCGATGCGCTTCCCGTCGGGGCCGATCGAGAAGCTCGAGACGTGCAGGTCGCCGCTGGTGAGCTGCTTCGCCTTGCGAGTCGCCACGTCCAGCACCCACAGCCGGTTCCACGGGTACGTCGAGCGCGGCGTCCAGGCGTCGTCCTTGTCCTTTTCCTTCTTCCTCCGTTCGTCGCTCTTGGGCTCCCTCGACAGGTAGGCGATGGTGGCGCCGTCGCGTGACCACTCGAACGCCGACACCCCGCCCTTCGCGCTCGAGAGCAGCCACGCCTCGCCGCCGTCGGGGCGGATGAGCCAGAGCTGGCGCTTGCCCTCGTCCGCGGAGTCGTCGGGCTTCACGCCGGGACGCGGGCGTTCGGAGAGGAACGCGATCGTTCTGCCGTCGGGGGACCAGCGCGGGTACTCGTCGGCGACGGGCGAGGCCGTGAGGCGCCGGGCCTCGCCGCCGGAGGCGGGCACGAGCCACACGTCGGTCTGGTAGTCGGAGGAATCGGCGTTCAACTCCTGGACGACGTGCGCGATCGAGCCGCCGTCAGGGGAGACCTGCGGATCGCTCACGACCTTGAGAGCGAGGATGTCGGCGATCGTCCAG
>CAYHRW010000258.1:1219-4180 GCA_964359105.1 uncultured bacterium | reverse complement strand
GCAGGCGCTGGCTCGAGATCCACGAGATCGCCCACCGCATGGGCATCCCCTCCAATGCCACGCTGCTCTACGGTCACATCGAGACCCGCGCCGAGCGCGTGCAACACATGATCCTGCTGCGCGAGCTCGAGGACCGCGCCCCCGGCTTCCTCGCCTTCATCCCGCTCGCGTTCCAGCCGGGCACGACCGGCATCGTGCGCCGCCAGGCCTCGGCGATCGAGGACCTCAAGACCATCGCGCTCTCGCGACTCGTGTTCGACAACGTGCCGCATGTGAAGAGCTACTGGGTGATGCTCGGGCAGGACACCGCGAGCGTCGCGCTCAACTTCGGCGCCAGCGACCTCGACGGCACCATCGGGCAGGAGAAGATCGCGCACGCCGCGCTGGCGCGCAGCCCGGTCGGGATGGCCGAGGAGGCGATGGTCCAGACCATCCGCGAGGCCGGCAAGATCCCGGTGCAGCGCGACGCGCTCTACCACGTGGTGCGAGAGTACGACGCGAGCGGCGCGCCCGACGGCGGAGCGCCGGCAACCACCGCGAGCGCCGCCGCGGGAGCCGGGACCCGATGACCCACCACACGCACTCAACGGCCTTCCTGGCCCTGGTGGACGAGGCGAGGTCGCGCGTCCGCGAATCGGACATCGCCGAGTACAACCGGCGGGCGATGCGCGGTGACGTCCACGTCCTGATCGACGTGCGCGAGGACCACGAGTGGGCGGCCGGCCGGCTGCCCGGCGCGCTGCACCTCGCCCGCGGCATCATCGAGCGCGACATCGAGTCGCACTTCGCGGACAAGAGCACGCCCATCGTGTGCTACTGCGGCGGCGGGTACCGCAGCGTGCTGGTGTGCGACAGCCTGCAGAGAATGGGGTACACGAACGTGGTCTCGCTCGCCGCCGGCATCCGCGGCTGGGCCGAGGCCGGGCTGCCTGTGGAGACCGAGGGGCCGGAGTAGCCGGCGCGTTTCGCGGCGCGCGGAGCCCCCGGTCAGGGCTGCGAGCCGCCCGCGAGCGGATCGCGCAGGTGGTGGACCACCCAGAGCTGGCGCGGCACGCTCATCGCGTATCCCGGCACGCGCTCGAGGACGACCGCATAGTCATCCAGCGCGTCCACGGGCAGCCCGATGTTCTCGTAAGTCTGTCCTCGCCAGTGCCGGATGCGCGCCCATTGCTCATCCGTTGCTGCCAGCGTGGCCGCCGAGTCCATGAGCTCGAGCGCTCGTTGCTCGAGTCGAATGCGCTCGAGGCTCGTGCGCATTGCGCTGCGCTCGCGCGCGAAGCGGCCGCCACTCCAGGCGTAGTTGTGGAGCGCGAGGCCAAGCCCGAGCAGTCGCATGACATTGCGTGGCTCGCGCGCGGCGAGCAAGTCCACCCAGACCAGCGCCCTTCCCCAGTCCTGGACCTCGATTGCGACCCGCGCGCTCTCGGCCGCAGCCTCGGTGGACACCTCGGGGTGCGGGAGCGGTGGTGTCGGGCGTGGGCGCAGGACCCACCACGCCATCGTTGCCAGCGCCGCGACCGCGGCTGCCGCGACGAGCGATCTCCGGCGCGCGCTACCGCCCCGTGCGCCGTGGGGCGCCCTGGACTTCGGCGCGGCCCCTGAAGGAGACGCCGCGCGCGGGGCTCTTGCCCCGCGCCCCCGCTTCCTGCGCCGCGCGCTCACCGCGTCTCCTCCACGGCGAACACCACCTCGCCCGTCCGCGGCGGGGCCTCGATCCACTCGGCCGCCAGGACGCGCGTGCCCGGCGTGACGACGGCGGTCACGCGCAGACCGTCAGGCACGCGCACGCGCAACGGCACAGCGCAGGGGTCGAGGCGCACGCGCAGCCGGTCAGGGGCGGGCCGGTCCAGTCGCACGGTGATCACGCCGAAGCGTGTAGGAGCGCGCGCCAGCGTGGTGCCTTGCCACCACGCAACGCTCGCTCCGAGTCCCACGTCGAGCGTGTCGCGCAGATCCGAGACCACCATGTTCCGCAGCAGGTCAATGAGCGTCGCCGCCGCTGTCGCATGCGGCGGCAGGTTCGCGCCGAATCCTCCATCGCCGCGGCTGAGGATCTCGGCCTGACCGAGCGTGCTGCTGCTGTGCGCGAGCACGCCGTCGAGCCACGAACGTGCTTCGGCCGGACGCCCTGCCATCATGGCCCATTGCGCGAGGTCGGCGCCGTTGTACGTATGGAGTGAATCAGGGGGCCCGTAGCACGTGAGTCCGGTCTCGCCAGCGCGAGCCAACATGCGATGTGCAAGCGCGGGAAGACGCAAGTCTTCGAGGGGCAGTGCCCGTGTGGGATAGGCGACGGACGTGTTGCCCCAGTCGCGTCCCACACGCTGCCATGAAGGTGGGATATCGGAATGGCGAACCCGCGCAAGCGCGGCCGAGAAGGAGACGCGGTACGCCGCCGCTTCACGCGCGGCCCGGTCCGCCAGCGAGGGGTCGCCCGCCCGCCTTGCAAGCGACGCAACGGCGTCGCAGCCTGCGATCGCCCACGCGTCATTCCCTACGAGCTGGGCCCGCACCAGCTCGCCGTCTCGAGGGTCGCCGAAAGGCAGCAACTCCGGGAACGGCGAGTGGAGCGCAGCGGTGACCTGGCGCTGGTGCCAGACCCACACCAACGCCCGCTTCGCCACCGGCAGCAGGGCGCGCGCCAGCGCAGTATCGGCGCCCAGCGTACTCGCCTGCTCGAACGCCCACAGGGCCTGTCCGGTGCCGTCGAGCTGTCCGCGCTGGGAGATCAGTGCGCCACCTGGCATCTGGTATTCCGCCAGCGTCAGAGCATCGTCGCGCGCAAAGTCCAGGAGCCCGGCGACCGCCAGTGCGCGCACGGCGCGTGCGCCGTCACGGAGCCAGACGTCCCGATACTGGAACGGGCTCCCGATTGGCACCCAGCGTCCCCGGTCGCGCTCCTTACACAGCACAAAGGTAACCACCCCCCCACGCCAGCCCGTGTTAACCAGCCTGTAGGGC
>CAYHRW010000258.1:0-1209 GCA_964359105.1 uncultured bacterium | reverse complement strand
GGTCCCCCCCCACCGGGCCCCGGCGCGCCGCTCGCCAGGCGGTGTTCACGAGCGTGTCGGGCTTCTCGAGCGCCGCCGCCCGCGTCAGGATCCGGCGCCACCAGCGCCTCGCGCCGGCCGCGACGCGCTCATGCGCCGCGTCGGCCACCAACGCCCGGGCGCCGACACGCGTCGGATAGAGAGGCATCCAGAAGTCCCACGAGCGTCGCTCGCCGGGCGCGAGGCGTGCGCCGCAGCGGGCCACGAGCGCCCCGGGCCCGGTGCCATCCGTGTGCGCCGGACGCGACCTGGAGGGGGCGTCAGATCTTATCGAGGCAGCGTCGTCCAGGGCGGCGACGAGCCGCCCGTCACGATACGCGGCGCGCCCCTGCCACCATTCTTGGAATGCCCACCGCTCCGGCGCGTCCCAGGGCACCACGTGCGGGCCGTCGGGCAGGCTGCGCACGCGTGCGTCGAGCGCGACTTCGACCGGCGCGTTGCCGGTGCACTCGGCTGTCGCGCGCACCGAGACCACGAGGCTCGTATCCCCGAGTCGCGCACACGGGGCCGCGGCGGCCTCGAACGACACGCGCTGCCCGGGCGCAGTCATGCTCCAGTGCGCGACCGGCACGCCGTCGCGCTCGAAATGAACCGGCGAGACCTGCACGGGGCCACGCGGCGCGACGAGCCGCCACTCCAACGCGGTCTCGCCCGTGCCCACCACGCTCCCATGGCCCACCTGGTAGGCGCGCCGGGCGCCCGGAAAGCCGAGAGCGGCGATCGAATGCGCGTAGTGCTCCGGATGGATGGCGACTTCGCCGGGCGGCACGTCCGCGGGCCGCCCTGGCCCACACCCGGTCAGGAGAAGCACCAGCGGCGCTGCGCCTGCGGCGGACAACATGCGCGCGGGAAGAGCGATGCAGCGGCCAAGGGGCGACAAGATGCCCTCCTGTTGACGAGAGCGAATCGCTGCATTCTCCCATCCCCCGTCGCGCACGCGCCAGTCGAAAGGGCGCACCTGACATCCCTTCGCGCGACGGGGTGAACCTCCGCAAGGCCATGAGCGGCGTGGCGTGCCCGCCCTCGGCCCTATCAAGAGGAGCAAGAGCGCGAGACCGGCCGCATATCTCAGCGTGCGCCCGCCGCCGCGTTGGTCTACAGTCCGTCTCCCCGTCCCGCACACCCCGCGCTCCCGTCCACGGAGGGACCATGCTCGACCCCGGCGCCCCC
>CAYHRW010000257.1:0-4197 GCA_964359105.1 uncultured bacterium | reverse complement strand
CGCAGCGCCCGATCGTGCCGGCGGAGGAGCGCGCCGAGCTGCTCGGGGCGCTGGCCTCGGTGGACCTGGCCGTGATCTTCGACGACGACACCCCCGAGCGGCTGATCCACGCCGTGCGCCCCGACGTGCTGGTCAAGGGCGGGGACTGGACGCTCGACCAGATCGTGGGCCGCGAGTTCGTCGAGTCGTACGGCGGCCGGGTGCTCGCCATCCCCCTGCGCGAGGGCTACAGCACCTCGGCGCTGGTGCAGCGGATCCTCGAGGGGAAGTCGGCGTTGGAGGCGTAGCGGCGCCGCTGTCCTTTCTTCCCGCTTGCGTTGCAGTGACGCGCCCGCTTAGTGTATCCCGTCCTTTTCTCCGGGCGCATCCATCCTGCTCGACCCGAGCCCCACATCCGGTCTCCGATGCGGGTTCGCCGCCCGGCACGGGAGAACCGCGATGTCCGACAAGTTCCTGAACTTCATCGGGGGGAAGTGGGTCCCGGCCCGCTCCGGCCGCACCTTCCCGAACCACAACCCCGCCACCGGCGAGGTCCTGGGCGAGTTCCCGGCCTCCGACGCCTCCGACCTGGATGACGCGGTGGAGGCGGCCGCGAAGGCCTTCCGCTCGTGGCGCCTGGTGCCGGCGCCCAAGCGCGCCGAGATCGTGTTCCGGGCGGGCGAGATCATCCGCGCGCGCAAGGACGACCTGGCCCGCGCCATGACGCGCGAGATGGGCAAGATCCTGGCCGAGACCCGCGGCGACGTGCAGGAAGGCATCGACATGGCCTACCTGGCGGCGGGCGAGGGGCGCCGCATGTACGGCGTCACCACCCCGAGCGAGATGCCGAACAAGTGGGCGATGTCGGTGCGTTGCCCGGTCGGCGTGGCCGGCGTCATCACCCCATGGAACTTCCCCTTCGCGATCCCCGCGTGGAAGCTCATGCCGGCGCTGGTGGCCGGGAACGCCGCGGTGTTCAAGCCCGCGACCGACACGCCCGAGCTGGCCTGGCACTTCGTGAAGGTGTTCGAGGAGGCGGGGCTCCCGCCGGGCGTGCTCAACATCGTGTTCGGCTCGGGCTCGAAGGTGGGCGACCCGATGGTCGCGCACCCGAAGGTCCAGGTCATCTCTTTCACCGGCTCGACCGACGTCGGGCTCGGCATCTACGGCCGGGCCGGGGCACTCGGCAAGCGGGTCTCGCTCGAGATGGGCGGCAAGAACGCCATCATCGTGATGGACGACGCCGACCTCGCGCTGGCGACCGACGCGATCCTGTGGAGCGCGTTCGGCACCACCGGCCAGCGCTGCACCGCGTGCAGCCGGGTGCTGGCCCACGCGCAGGTGCACGACGAGCTGGTGCAGCGCGTCGCGACACGTGCGCAGGCGCTGCGTCTCGGTGACGGGCTCGACCCGCAGACCGAGGTGGGCCCGCTCATCAATCGCGGCCAGGTCGAGACGGTCGAGAGGTACGTGAAGATCGGGCTCGACGAGGGCGCGAAGCTCGAGGCGGGCGGGGAGCGTGCGGCCGAGGGCGCGCTGGCGAAGGGGCATTTCTACCGGCCCACCGTGTTCGCCGGCGTCAAGGCCGACGCGCGCATCGCGGTCGAGGAGATCTTCGGCCCGGTGCTGGCGATGGTGCGCGTGAAGGACCTCGCGGAGGCGGTCGAGGTCAACAACGCCTCGAGCTTCGGGCTCTCGTCCTCGATCTTCACCCGGGACGTGAACCGCGCCTTCGCCGCGATGCGCGACCTCGACACCGGCATCGTCTACGTGAACCACGGCACCACCGGCGCCGAGACCCACCTGCCGTTCGGCGGCACGCGCGGCACCGGCAACGGGCACCGCGAGGCGGGGCACACCATGCTCGACCCCTTCACCGAGTGGAAGAGCGTCTACGTGGACTTCAGCGGCCATCTGCAGCGGGCGCAGATCGACAACAACTAGCGCCGGAGGCGGCAGGATGAACTTGCACGAATACCAGGCGAAGGAGCTGTTCGCGCGCTACGGGCTGCCGGTGCTCCCCGGGCAGGTGGCGCAGACCCCCGAGGAAGCGCGCGACATCGCCGCGGCCCTCGGCGGCACGGTGGTCATCAAGGCGCAGGTGCTGGTGGGCGGCCGCGGCAAGGCGGGCGGCGTCAAGCTCGCCCACGGCCCGGACGAGGCGTACGACCGCGCGCGCGACATCCTGGCGCTCACCATCAAGGGCCTGCCGGTGCGGAAGGTCCTGGTCGCCAGGGCGGCCGAGATCGCCCGCGAGCTCTACCTGGCGATCCTGCTCGACCGCAGCCGCAAGCTCCCGCTCATCATGCTCTCGGCCGCGGGCGGGGTGGACATCGAGGAGGTGGCCCGCACCGCGCCGCACAAGATCGTGAGGCGGCACATCCCGCTCGAGGGCCTCAGGCCCTACCAGGCGCGCGCGCTGCTCAAGCCCCTGTTCCGCGAGGGCTCGCAGCTGACGCAGGCCGCCGACATCCTCATGAAGCTGTGGCGGGTCTACAGCGAGGGCGACTGCTCGCTCGCCGAGATCAACCCGCTCGCCGTCACGCCCGAGGGCAAGGTGCTCGCGCTCGACGCCAAGGTCATCCTCGACGACAACGCGGACATCCGCCACCGCGAGTGGGAGATCTGGCGCGACCCCGACGAGGAGACGCTCGGCCAGCGGGTGGCGCGCGAGAAGGGGCTCTCCTACGTCAAGCTCGACGGCGACATCGGCTGCGTGGTGAACGGCGCCGGGCTGGCGATGGCCACCATGGACCTCATCAAGCACTACGGCGGCGAGCCCGCGAACTTCCTCGACATCGGCGGCTCGTCGAACCCCGAGAAGGTGACGGCGGCGCTCCGCATCATCACCGGCGAGTCCCGGGTGCGCGCGATCCTGTTCAACATCTTCGGCGGGATCACGCGGTGCGACGACGTGGCGAACGGCGTCGTGCAGTCGCTGGGACAGTCGCCGCTGCCGATCCCGCTGGTGATCCGGCTCACCGGCACCAACGAGGAGCAGGCGCGGAAGATCCTCTCCGACCACGGCCTGTCGGCCACCACCAGCATGGACGAGGGCGTGCGCACGGTGATCGCGAAGGCGCAGGAGGTGATGGCGTGAGCATCTTCATAGACAAGAGCACGCGCCTGGTCGTGCAGGGCATCACCGGGCGCGACGGCGCCTTCCACACCGGGCAGATGATCGCCTACGGCACGAAGGTGGTGGCCGGTGTGACCCCGGGCAAGGGCGGCGAGAAGCTGCAGGGCGTGCCGGTGTTCGACGGCGTCGCCGAGGCGGTGGCCGCGACGCGGGCGAACGCCTCGGTGATCTACGTGCCCGCTGCCTACGCGGCCGACGCCATCTTCGAGGCGGCCGACGCCGGCGTGGACCTGATCGTGTGCATCACCGAGGGTCTGCCGGTGCGCGACACGCTGGCGGCCTACCATCACGTGGCGGAACTGAGGCAGAGGAACGGCACGGGCCGGCCGCGGCTGGTGGGACCGAACTGCCCGGGCCTCATCAGCCCCGGGCTGTCGAAGGTGGGCATCCTGCCCGGCCACATCTGCAAGCCCGGCCCGGTGGGCGTGGTGTCGCGCAGCGGCACGCTCACTTACGAGGTGGTGCAGCAGCTCACCCACGCGGGACTCGGCCAGAGCACCTGCCTCGGCATCGGCGGCGATCCGGTGATCGGGACCAACTTCATCGACGCGCTCGAGTCGTTCGAGGCCGATCCGCGCACCGAGGGCATCGTCCTGATCGGGGAGATCGGCGGCAGCGACGAGGAGGAGGCCGCGCAGTTCATCAAGCGCCACGTGCGCAAGCCCGTCGTGGCGTTCATCGCCGGCCAGACCGCCCCGCCGGGGAAGCGCATGGGTCACGCCGGCGCGATCATCTCGGGCGGCACCGGGACCGCGGCGGAGAAGATGGCGGCCTTCGAGGCGGTGGGCGTGCCGGTGGCGAACATCCCCTCGGAGATCCCGAGCCTGATGGCGGAGGCGATGGGGCGGAGACGGGCGCGGTCGAAGCGGCCGGCCGCCGCCAGGACGCGCCGCGCCCGGGCAGCCTCCGGCTCGCGCCAGGCCGCGCGGGGCCGCACACGGGCGGCGGCGAAGGGCGCGGGCGCGCGGGCGCGCAAGCCGGTTCGCCGCGCGGCGTCCCGGGCGGCGGGCGCGCGCGGCCGGCGGCGGCGGCGGCGGCGAGGGCGTCCCCCGGGCCCGCGGGCCCAACCCCAAGGAGAA
>CAYHRW010000256.1:0-4223 GCA_964359105.1 uncultured bacterium | reverse complement strand
CGGCCCGGCGGCGCGGCGCGTGGCGCGCGGCTTCGTGGTCATCGCGCGCCTCCCGCCAGCAGCGCGCGGGCGTCGGCGACCGGGACCGGACCGCGCATGCGGTAGCCCTCGCCGAAGCGCGCGCCGATCAGGGCGCCGAAGGCGCGGGCCAGCGCCTCGCCCTCGAGCAGGAACTCGGGCGCGGTCAGGTACGTGGCGGGGCCGCGTCCCGGTTCGAGCTGGCTCGCGTGCATCCTCAACGCCTCCATGCGGCGCTCCCACACCGCGCTCACGTCCACCACCAGGTGCGGCGGCGCGGCGCTGCGGTAGAGCGCGAACAGCGCGCGCCCGGGCCGGTGCCGCTCGCCCGGCGCCTCGAAGCCCGCCAGCCCCGCGATGTAGCAGGCGCGCGCCACCAGGTGCGAGGCCTCGACGTGGTCCGGGTGCGCGTCGTCGGCGTGGGGCGCCACCACCAGCCGCGGGCGGTGCTCGCGCAGGCACGCCACCACCGCCCGGAGCTGCGCGCGGTCTCCGCGGGCGATCCCGAGGTCGGGCAGCCCGAGCGCGCCGCGCCACGCCGCGCCCAGCACGCGCGCCGCGGCCGCGGATTCGGCGGCCCGCTCGGAGGCATCACCGCGCGTGCCGGCTTCGCCGCGCGTCAGGTCCGCGATCCCGACCGCGTGGCCGTGCGATGCGAGCAGCGCCGCGAGCCCGCCCGAGGTCAGCTCCACGTCGTCGGGATGGGCGCCGAAGAACAGGGCGTCGAGCGCCATCACAGCTCCACCACCAGGTGCTCCCAGATCCCGCGCGCGAGCCGGCGGGCGTGCTCGGCCGCCAGCTCCGCCACCTCGCCCGCCACACCCGCGCCACGGTAGGCCGCCACCTCGAGCGACGCCAGCCGGCGCTCCTGCAACCGGTCGCCCGGGAGCAGGTAGTAGCGCAGCCTCGGCCACTCCGGATGCTGGCGCTCGAGCCGGTGGCGCACCTTGCCGACCAGGCCCTCGTGCAGCCGCTGGTACTGGTAGTCCACCTTCGCACGCGCCGAGTCCACCATCTGCGGCAGGCTCGCATCCACGCCGCGCGCCTCGGCGGCGAAGCGGTCCAGCCCCTCCAGCGCCGCGGCGTGAGCGCGCTCGAGCGACGCGAGCACGCCCGGCGGGATGGCGCGCTCGGACACGCGGCGCAGCACCGTGTCGGCCGCGGCGACCATCTCCCAGGGGTCCGCGCCCGAGGTCTCGAGGAACGCCACCGCGGCGGGCGGCAGCCAGGTCGCGCCGAAGCGCGGCACCGCGCAGGCCGATCGCACGCCGAGCGACTCGAACACCTCGGTGAGCTGGGCGAGGTAGGCCAGCTCGCCGGGACCGCACGCCATCGCCACGGTCGGGAACACCGCGTCCTGCACCACGGGCCGCAGCGCGACGCTAGGCGAGAGCGGGCGCGAGGCGGGCAGCGCGCGCGCCTCCGCCAGCGTGAGCTTGTGGCGCGCGCCGTCCTCGATCGCGAACACGAACGACTCGAGCGCCGTGTCGGCGAGCGGACGGCGGCCGGTGTGGCTCTCGAGCCAGGCGCCGGCGCGGCGCGCCGCCCCGGCGAGCGCCTCGCCGTTCGCGAGGTAGCGCTCGAGCAGCGGGCGCGCGGCGGCGCGGAACGCCGGCAGCCGCGGGTCCACCACCACCAGGCCCTGCGCGGCGAACAGCCGCAGCATGAGCGCGCTGAACGCCTCGCCCAGATCGCGCGCGCGCTCGAGGGAGCCGCGCCACAGCGCCGTGACGTGCGCGTGGCCGGGCAGTCCTTCCCACGCCCGCAGCGCTTCCTCTCCGAGCGCCGCGAGCGGCTCGAGCGCGACGCTGCCCACCAGCCCGCCCGGCGCGTGCGCGCCCTCCGGCAGCGCGCGCTCGGTGAGCGCGAGCGCGCGGTCGGCGAAGGTGGCGGAGCGGATCTCGGCGAAGTCCGAATCCTCGCCGTGCATCCAGAACAGCGGCACGCACGCGATGCCGGTGCGCTCGGCGACCACCGCCGCGAGCCCCACCGCCGCCGCGGTCTTGTGGAGCGAGTAGAGCGGCCCGCCCAGCGGCGCAGGCTGCTGGCCCGCCACCGCGCACACCGCCTCGCCGCGCGCGAGCCTCTCGAGCGCCGCGAGCGACTCCGGCGAGGCGCCGAGCCGGCGATGGTAGTCCGCGAGCCCCGCGGCCAGCTCCGCGGCGAGCGGCGCGCGCTTCGCGCCCGCCAGCGCGGCGAGCGCTCCCGTGTCGCTCCAGCGCACCGCGAAACGCTCGCGCGCCAGCGGCCCGTCGTGCGCGAGATCGTCCTGAATCGGGTCGAACAGGCGCTCGAACGGGGGCTCGGGCACGGGTGTGACGCGCGCACGCACGGCGACGCGCTCGCGGCTCCCGGCGGTCAGGGGATCACGGGTCACCGCGGGCGCGCCTTCCGGCCGCGCGGGCCGGGACATGCGCGCGCCGCGGCGGGACGCCGGTGGCGGGGAGAAGGGAGTCGCATAGGCGGGCGCATCCTAGGCCGCGGCTTCCGGCCCGGTCAACCCGCGGTCTCTCCCGCGCCGAAGGCGGTGCGCCACGCCCGCCGGCCCGCCCGCCGACCCGCCGCGGAGGCGCGCGCGACGCCGGCCGCGAACGCCCGCCGCACCTCGGCGCGCGTGGCGCCAAGCCGGCCCGCGCCGATCAGGTGGCTCGTGAGCTGGCGCTCCCAACCGCCCGCCGCCAGCACCGCGACGGCGACCAGCTCGCGCGTCGCGCCGTCGAGCCCCGGGCGCGCGAGCACGCGGCCGTAACCCTGCTCGATCATCCACGTCGCGAGGTCGGGATGGAGCGAGCGCACGTTCCGGCGGAGCTTCGCGTAGCTCGTGCCGTAGACCCTGGCGCACAGCTTCCCGCCGCGACGCCGCCACTGGGCGACCGACCCCTCGCGCGTGCGGCGCGCGCGGCCCGGCCAGACCTGGTGGAGGACGCGCGTCCCTTCCAGCGCGGCCGGGTAGCCGGCGTGCAGCATCAGCATGAGCGCGGTCTCCTCGGCCGCCACGCGCGGTACGCCGGCGCGGCGCGCGGCGGTGAGCGCGCGCGCCGCGCGTGGCGCGTCGCCGACCGCGGTCGCCGCGGCGAACGCGGTGAGCAGCGCGACCGGGTGATCGCGGCGCGGGCCGTTTCGGCTTGACGCTTCCATGAGCCGGGCACACTATCGGCGGGTTTCACTCATCGCAAGCCCCCATTCCTTCCGGAAGAGGCCATGGACGACATCCTCGATCGCGCCCTCAACACCGCCCAGCTCGAGGGCGCCAGCTACGCCGACGCACGCCTGGTGGAATCGCGCTCCCAGTGGATCGAGGTCAAGAACCGCCGCGTCAGCGCGCTCCAGGAGTCGGCCGGGCTGGGGCTCGGCGTGCGCGTGATCGTGGACGGCGCGTGGGGTTTCGCGGGCGTGGCCGACGTGAGCGCGGCCGAGGTCGAGGCGGCGGCGCGGCTCGCCTGCCGCGTGGCGCGCGCCGGCGCGCCGCATCGCCGCGCACCGGTGGCGCTGGCGCCGGTCGCCGCCGCCGTGGCGCGCTACGCGACGCCGCTCGCCCGCGATCCCTTCGAGGTGCCGCTCGCCGACAAGATCGCCCTGCTGATCGAGGCCACCGGCCGCATGGAGGCCGAGAAGGCGGTGCGCGTGGCGCAGGGGAATCTCCAGTTCTGGGAGGAGCGGAAGCGCTTCGCCTCCACCGAGGGCGCGCGCCTCGAGCAGCGCATCGTCCACTCGGGCGCCGGGCTCACCGCCTGTGCGGTCGGCGACCAGGACATGCAGGTGCGCTCCTACCCGAACTCGTTCGGCGGCCAGTACGAAGCCGCGGGCTGGGAGCTGGTCGAGCGGCTCGACCTGCCCGGGCACGCCGCCGAGACCGCGGCCACCGCGGCCGCGCTGCTCGCCGCGCCGGCCTGCCCGGCCGGCGTCACCACCGTCATCCTCGACGGCTCGCAGATGAGCCTCCAGCTCCACGAGTCGTGCGGGCACCCGGCGGAGCTGGACCGCGCGCTCGGCCACGAGGCCAACTTCGCCGGCACGTCGTTCCTCACCCCCGACCTGCTCGGGAACCTGCGCTACGGCTCCGAGGTCGTGAGCATCGTGGCCGATGCCACGGCGCCGCGCGGGCTCGGCACCTTCGGGTTCGACGACGAGGGCGTGCCCGCGCAGCGGGCCGACCTGGTCCGCGACGGACGCTTCGTCGGCTACCTCAACTCGCGCGAGACCGC
>CAYHRW010000255.1:0-4237 GCA_964359105.1 uncultured bacterium | reverse complement strand
CCGCTGGGCCATCATGGGTGCCCTTTCTCACGGCCCGGACCCTCCACCTGTGAGCGCATGACCATCCGGCAAGCCCTTTCTGCGGTGCTGCGCGGCGAGGACGCGACCGACCTCGTCCCCGAGGCGCGCGAGCGCCTCGAAGCGCTCGCGCATGCGGCGCAGTCCGAAGGCGCGGTGACCGCGGTGCGCGACGAGTGCGCCGCGCGACTGCGCCAGGGCGGCGCCTCGCCCGGCGTCGAGTACCTGCTCGCCGCGGTCTGCGCGCTGAACGGCGAGGTCGAGCGCGCCCACCAGACCCTGCTCGCGCTGGGCGAGAAGCTCGGCGCGGCCCGGCTCTGGGAGCCGCTCGCGGCCGTGGCCGAGCAGGCGCTGGCGCTCGAGGAGACCCAGGCCGCCGCGCGGCTGCTGGTGCGCGCGCACGAGGGGCTCGGGCAGGACCCGGCGCGCATCGAGGCGCTCGAGCGCGCGTGGGCCATCGTGCCCGAGGACCTCGACCTCGGCCTGCTGGTGGCGGTGCGACTCGGCGAGGCGGGCGAGGCGCCGCGACGGCGCGACCTGCTGATCGAGCTGGTGCCGCAGTTCGCGGCGCAAGGGCGCCCCGCGGGGCTCGAGGAGGCGGCGCTCGAGTTCGTCGAGCATGCGGAGCACGACGGGCTGGTGCGCCTCCTCGAGCAGCTGCCGGTGCTGGCTGGCCGCGGCGAGCTCGCGGAGTGCGAGCAGCTGCTGCGCATCGCCTTCCCCGAGGTGGAGCGCGCCGGCCGCGCGGGCGAGTGCCTGTCGGCGCTGCGCGCAGCGGCGCAGGCCGCGGTGGAACAGCAGGGGGCGGCGGGCGGCGCGCGCTTCCGTGCGGCGCTGGTCGAGTCGCTGCGCCAGGGCCCGGGGCGCGACCTTCCCGACGCCGAGGCGGTGATCCGCGCCTCCGGCGCGGGCGATCCCGCGAAGCCGCTGCTGGAAGCGCTCGAGCGCTTCGACCAGATCGCGGTGCTGGCGCCCGGTGGCGCGGTGTGGCACGGCTCCTTCGGCGCGGGCCGGGTCGCCGCCGACGACGGCGAGACCGTGCTCATCGACTTCGCGCACGCGCGCGGCCACAAGATGCCCTACGCCGCGGCGCGCCGCACGCTCACGCCGCTCGCCGAGGACGACCTGCGACTGTTGCGGCTCACGCGCCCCGAGGAGCTCGCCCGCCTGCGCGCCGAGGATCCGGGCGAGGTGCTGGCGCGCGCGCTCCGCTCGATGGGCGGAGCCGGCGATGCGCAGCGGCTCAAGGTGTTCCTGGTGGGCTCCGAGCTGGTGCCGGTCGCCGAATGGAACGCGTTCTGGCGCCGCGCTCGCGCGGCCGCCGCGAAGCACCCGCTCATCGACCCCTCGCGCGCCTTCGAGCAGCACTACCGGCTCAAGCCCGCGGCCACTGGAGCGGTCGAGCCGGTCGAGGACGTGCCGCTCCCTGCGCTCGAGCCGCGCAAGCCGGCGAAGGCGAACCTCGCCACGCTGCGCAAGTTCCTCACGCAGCACCCGGGCGCCGAGGCCGTGCTGGCGCAGCGCTTCGGCAGGTTCGTGCGGCGCGTCATGGAGGACGAGGAGGCCGACGGCGCGGACCGCGCGCGCGCCGGGCTCTACGTGGCGCGCTGGTTCCCCGACCGCGCGCCGGCGTGGATCGAGGTGCTCAGGAGCCTGTGGGAGCGGGGACTCGCCATCTCCGACCTCACCGCGGAGGACGAACAGCGCGCGTTGCTCGAGGCCTCGCACGCGGCCGGCGTCGAGTCGGATGCCATCCTCTCCGCGCTCGACTCGCGCTTCTCGACGGTGCGCGACGAGGCCGAGCGCTTCCGCGCACAGCTCGACGGTCGCGGGCGCGCCGACCTGCGCCGCACGCTGCTGTTCCACGCCGCGCGCTACCCGGGCGCCGCGCTGCGACTGCTCGAGGACGCGCTGCCGGCCGTGGCCACCCAGGGCCCGCCGCCCGACGCGTGGCTGCTGTTGTGGTCGGCGCTGGCGCTGCTCGAGGACCGCCCGAAGCCCTCGACCGCCGAGAAGCTGCTGCGCTGGCTCGAGCCCGGCGGGGCGTTCGACAGCCTGCTCGGTGGCCGGCCGTGCCCCGAGGACACGCGACTCAAGGTGCGGGTGGTGCTCCGGCAGTGGCGTTCGAGCGACCGCTTCCTGTTCCCGGCGCTCGAGGCGCTGGAACGCCTGGGGCTTGGCGAGGAAGCCGCCGCGGTGACCGCGGCGCGCCAGCAGCGCACCGACCGGCTGTTCGAGCGCGTCGGCCAGCAGGCCGAGGACACCGAGTTGCCGGTGATGACGCGCGCCACCTGGGAGCGGCTCAAGGCCGAGCTCGAGCGGCTCCAGCGCGAGCTGCGCACCACCATCCCCGCCACCATCCAGAGGGCGCGCGAGCTGGGCGACCTGCGCGAGAACGCCGAGTACCACTCGGCGAAGCTCAAGCAGGCGAACGTCAGCAAGCTCGCCGCCTCGCTCCAGCTGCGGCTGGCCCGCGCGCGCTTCGTGGACGATGTCGCGCATAAGGACGGCATCGCCGGGCTTGGCACTGAGGTGGTGCTCGAGAGCGAGGACCAGGAAGTGCGCACCTGGTGGATCCTCGGCGCGGGCGAGCAGCACCACGGCGAGAACGTGGTTTCCTTCCAGGCGCCGGTGGGCCGCGCCCTCATGGGCCGCGCGATCGGCGACGAGGTCGAGCTGGGCGAAGGGCCCGAGCGGCGCCGCTGGCACGTGGTCTCGGTCGAGCGCAAGCTCCCTGGTCCCGCGACGTAGAGCGCGCATTCGCACCGCGCAACACGCGCGGCACGGCGCTTGCGCCCTGCGCTCATCCTCCGTCCCGCCGCGCCCGGCGTTTTCGCGAATTCCCCTTTGGAGCGCGGGTCGCTTCACGCTATGTTACGTGCACGTTCTTGCTGCCCGCCGGCGCGAGCGATTCAGCGGCGGGCGCGCCCATCGGAAGCACGCCCACGGGCGTTGTCGTCATGACGGCAGCGTGGGCGGCGAAGACATTGACGTTTGGCCGCAACGAAGGGACGGTCTTCCGTCCGGATTGTTGGGTTGGAAAGGGAGTTCCCGCCGCCCACCTTGTCGTCTGGAATCCACTCGCACCGACCGCGCGCAGGATCCCCACGGGACCGGCGCCGCGGCGGACCCGCCGCCCACCCGCGACGCGCGGAGTGAACCGATGCCGCTGCAGGCGCGCGCGCAAGGACTGAGCCTCGCCGTCGAGGAGTCCCTGCGCGGCGTCCTCGCGCTGGGGCTGCTCGAGGCGGAGGGGATCCGCCTCGACACGGCGCCGGCCGGCTTCGCCGAGGAGCGCGACCACGCGTGCGGCCGGCTCATCGCCGCGTACGCCGGCAAGTCGCCCGCCGACATCCCCGGCGTGGCCGAGACCCGCGCGTTGTTCCACCGGCTCGACGTGGATCCCACCAAGACCCGTCCGAGCAGCGAGGCGCTGCTGCGGCGCGTGCTGCAGGGCAAGGGGCTCCCGCACGTGAACCTCGCGGTGGATGTGTGCAACCTGGCCTCGCTCGAGCACCAGCTCCCGCTCGGGCTCTACGACCGCGACCTGGTGCGCGGCGCGGTGCGCGTGCGCGCCGGCCGCGCTGGCGAAGGCTATCCCGGCATCCGCAAGCAGCGCGTGAACCTCGCGGGCCGGCTGCTGCTGGCCGACGACGACGGGGCCTTTGGTGCGCCGACCTCGGACTCGGCACGCACCGCGGTGAGCGACGCCACCACGCGGCTGCTGGTCGTCCTGTTCTGCCCCGTCGAGCGCGCCGAGCACCATCTCTCCGCCGCGCTCGAGCGCATCGCCGACCTGCTGACGCGCTACTGCGAGGCGAACGTCGTCGCGGTCCGGGTCGTGCAGTAGCGGTGCACACCGGTTCACGGGGCCCGGTCCGGGCGACGGACTGCTTGACCGCCGCGCCGGGGCGCGCATAGAGTCGCGCTCCACCCGCGGACGCAGTCGGTTCCCGGGGCCCGTGTCCTGGCGGTCCTGGGTGGACTTCCCCCGCGTTGGACCACGGCCTTCGGGAATCGCCCCGGGCCGCACCAGGAGGTACCTCATGAAGCGACCGACGATCTTCCTACTCCTCGCGCTCGTGCTGCTGCCGTGCGTCGCGGGGGCGGCCGGAGTCGGCATCGGGGCGTTCGGGGGCGTGAGCGTCCCCATCGTCCAGGATGACAACGGACAGGGCACGCTGTTCGGCGTGCGTGTGCCCGTGAGCCTGATCCCGCT
>CAYHRW010000254.1:0-4244 GCA_964359105.1 uncultured bacterium | reverse complement strand
ATAACTCGTGGGGCGCTAACGGCAAGGGGAAAACTTTGGAAAGAAAAACAGCGAGCGGCAGTTCAAATGATCCGAACAATTGTGCTGAATCGTCGGCAAATGGCGGAACGCCGGGCGCGGCCTAGCGTTCGGCCGCCGCCTCTTCGGCGGACGCCAGCGCCGCTCCGGCCAGGTCGGCGAGCACCAGGCAGACGTCGGCCAGGCAGGGGACCGCGGGCCGGTGCCGTCCCAGTTTCTTCAGATGCCTGGCCGGGTGCTCGAACCCCAGCCGCATCACGCATGCCGCGTCGTGCAGGACGCCCGGCAGCGGTCCGGGCGGGAGGCGGATCCCGACCTCCTCGAGACGTGCGAGGTCGCGCGCCAGCTCGCTCCACGAGAGCGGCGCGTCCGCGGCGCTTCCTCCGTCCTCCGGGAGCACGCTCTGCTCGACCAGCGCCGCATCGAGCCCGGCGGCCGAGCCCGGCAGGTGGAGCAGCTGGTGGCGGGCGGCCCGCGCCAGCATGAGGTGCCACGCCGCGCGCTCGAGCGGCGCGTCGCCACGGGCGTCGGCGCCGGCCAGGCCGGCCGACTGTCCCCAGCCGAGGTACCCGCCTGCCCAGGTGGTGTCGCCACGGTGTCCGGGCAGGAGCCCGGCCACGAACGCCAGCGGGTCCGTGGCACGGGCGTGCTCCCAGCGCTGGCCGGGCTCACCCGCGACGCGCACCTCGAAGTGCAGGTGGTCGGTCGAGGCGCGCCCGCTGCGCCCGACACGCCCGAGCGGCTCGCCCGCCCGCACGCGGTCGCCCGCGCGCGCCCCGGGGGATCCGGGGAGCAGGTGCGCGTACACGCTGTAGGCGAGCGTCCCGTCGCACAGGCGGTGGGCGAGCACCACGCAGCTGCCGTAGCCGCCGGTCCCGGCGCCGCGCTCGACCGCCACGACCAGGCCGTGGGCCGCGGCGCGCACCGTGCCGCCGGCGCGGCCGTTGGCGAGGTCGGCGCCGCGGTGGCGGCCGCCGTCGTCCCCTGCGGCCGCCGGCCCGCGCAGCAGGCGATAACCCGGGGCCCCGTCCGGGTCGGGAGCGCCGAACGTGGCGCGATCTCCGACCGGATAGGTCCACGCGCCGCTCCAGCACCAGCGGCCGGCGAGGTCGTCGCTGAGCGGGAGCAGGCCCGCGAGCAGCAGTGGCGCGGCCGCCACCGGCAGGCGGAGGGTCGCGAGGAGCGTGAGCGCCGGGAGGATCAGCGCAGCACCACGAGCCGCGCGGCGGCGCGACCGTCCGTGGGGCGCGCGAAGTAGACGCCGCTCGCCCATCCGGCGGTGGCGGTGGGCGCGAAGCGCGCGCGCCACGTGCTGCCGCCGCCCTCGAGCGGCGCGGCGGCGACGCGGCGGCCGGCGAGGTCGAAGATCTCGAGCGCGGCGGGCCGCCGCAGCGCCGGGCCGGTCCAGCGCAGCTCGAGTCCCTGCCCGGCGCGCAGCGGGTTAGGTGCGAGGCTCAGCCAGGCCGGGGCGGCTGCGGGCGCCGGCGGCGCGCCGAGCGCGGCCGGGAGATCGAAGGTGCGGCGGTGCTGCATGAATCGCGGCGTGGCGCCGCCGGTCGCGGTGTAGAGCACGGTCACCTCGTCGGGCGCGGAGGGGAGCACCGCGGGACGCTCCGCGGGGCCCGCGGCGGCGAACGTGACCTCGGTGGCGCCGATGTCCCAGCCGCGGGTCGGATGCCGGCGCTTGTAGCGCACCTGCGGCACCCCGGCGACCGAGTTCTCGTAGACGATGTGGAGCCCGCCGAGCGGGTCGCCTGCGAGACGTGCGCTCTGGAACGCGCCACTCTTGCCCTCGAGCAGCGTGTCGAGGGGCGAAGGCGGTGCGGCGTAGAACCGGCGCTGGTAGCGGAGCTCGCTCACGCCGGCCCCGCTCTCGATCCACGTGGTGTGGAGGGTGCCGGCGCTGTCCACCAGCGCGCTGGCCCACGACTGGGAGTGTCCGCCGATGCGCGTGAGCGGGAGGCCCATGCCCAGTCCGGAATCCGGGTGGTAGCGCACGAAGCGGAGCGAGGCGGGGTTGGGGCTGCCCTCGGACCACAGGACGTACGAGCCGCCGTCGCGGCCGGCCGCGACCGTGGGGCTGCCGGGCTGCGCTCCCGCGCCGGTGAGCGGGCTGGGCTGCCCGTAGGGCGAGAGGTAGGGGAAGTGCAGGAACATGACGCGCGAGCCCGCCGCGTCCACCAGGATCCAGACGACGTGGATGCCGCCGCGCGGGTCGGCGGCCATGGCGGGGCTGCGCGACTCGCCGGGCGGGCCGGCGAGCAGCTGCTCGTCGGTCCACACGCCGCGGATGCGCGAGCGGTACCACAGCGCGGAACCTCCGCCGCGCGTGTCGCTCCACACCATGGCCAGGTCCCCGCCCGGCAGCAGCGCGAGCGCCGGGTCGCTGGCATCCCCGGCCGAGTGGCTCACCTGGAAGCCCGGCTCCCAGGAGCCGTCGCGGCGCGTGCGCAGCATCACCTGGTCGTGGCCCGCGCGCGCCTCCGCCGCCACGGCGTAGAGGGTGCCGTCCTCGGCGATGCCGGCCGTGGTCCCCGAGGTGAAGGAGAGGCCCGGCGCGTATCCGGCCTCGGTGTGGTCCTCGGCCGGCTGCCAGCCGGGCGCACGCACCTTCAGATCAAGGCGCGCGCCTGCGGGCACCGGCTCGATGCCGAACAGGCCGATGCTGGTGAACGCGCCGCCGAAGGCGCGCGTGCTGGGCTCGGTGAGCGCGTCGTAGAGGTAGTTGCGCGCGGATAACCCCGGGTACGGGTCGGCGCCGTCACCGCGGTTCCCGCCCTGGGTGAGGTCGGCGCGGCCATCGGCCTCGACGATCACCAGCCCGGGCGTGAGCCCCGCGTTCACGGTGTTGGCCTGCAGCCCCTGCCCGATCACCGCGTCGTCCACGTGGTACACGATCAGGCCCTCGCCCGGGAGCGTGAGGTCGAAGCGCTCGCGCCGCCGCGTCTCGAGCAGGAAGTGCTCGGGGTTCGCCTCGCCCTGGAACCAGAATTCCACCACCGGGCCGCCGTGCGTCACCGGCGGGAGCGTGAGCGTGCTGTCGAAAGCCGGCCGCACCGACTGGGCCCAGCCCAGGAACAACGCCGGCCACGCGCCCACGAACGTCGGGTACTGGGGCGACATGCCGTCGCCGCCGTAGCCGCCGGTGCTCATGAGCGACCAGTTGCCGGGCCCGCTGTCGTGGACGCCGCCGTCGCGCGTGTCGTAGAGATCGGGGAGCCCGAGCGCGTGGCCGAACTCGTGACAGTACACGCCGATCTCGGAGCGCTGCCCGGGCTGGAACGACGACCGCTCGGGCAGGATGCTGAAGCGGTCCACGCGCTCGTGCTGGGTCTGCGAGCCGGGGACCAGCTCCCAGGTCTCGAAGGCGTCGGAGTTGTTCCAGTAGCTCGACAGCCGCGAGGTGATGGACCACAGGTCGTCGCGGCTGGTCGAAGCCTCGCCGCCGATGCCGGCGTGCACCACCCACGCCATGTCCACGAAGCCGTCGCGATTGACGTCGAAGTCGGACCACTGCACCTGCGTGTTGCAGGCGAGCAGCGCGTCGCGCACCAGCCCGGCCGAGTTGTTGGGCGTGGAGATGCGGTTGAGCCCCCAGCTGTTGTTCCCGTAGTAGGCGCGCCCGTGCGGGAGCTGCACGGTGGCGACCACGCGGCCGTGCACCGTGAGGCGGTCGCCGGAGGCCCAGCGGAAGTAGTCGTAGACCGAGCCGGTGGGAGTGGAGCCGGTCGAGTCGAACAGGGCGACGTCGAAGTCCTGGGCCGAGTAGACCAGCGGCTCGTCGCTGTAGCTCACCAGGATCACCGGGACGCGCCAGACCGCCTGCGCGGCGCTCACGCCCAGCTCCGCGGGCGGCGCCGGGAGCGGGAGCAGGCCCTCCCGCACGGCGGTGGAAACCTCGGCGGGCAGCGGGCCCGCGGGCGGCGGCATCACGGCCAGGGCCGGTGGTGCCGCGCACAGCGCCGCGCTGGCGGCGAAGCAGAGGATGGACTTCGAGAAGCGTCGAGCCACGTTCACCCTGTGACCGGGAAACCCCCGGCGGGGCGGCCCGCATCCGGTTCGATGGAGCCATGCCTGCCCGGCCACCCGGCGAGCATATAGCGTCGTGCCGCGCGCAGCGTCAAGTTTCTCGCGCGGCTGGCAGGGGGGGCGGGCCTGTGCTAGCGTCCGGCCGCGTGACGCAAGACCAGCCTCGGACCCTGCGCCTCGGCCTGCTGCTTGCCCTT
>CAYHRW010000253.1:0-4263 GCA_964359105.1 uncultured bacterium | reverse complement strand
TCGCGCGCTCGATGATCTTGTCGTCCACGTCGGTGAAGTTGTAGACGTACGTCACCTCGTAGCCCAGGTGCTCGAGATAGCGGCGCATCACCTCGCCCGAGATCGAGGCGCGCATGTGGCCGACGTGCGGTTTGGCCTGCACCGTCATCCCGCACACGTACATCCCCACCCGGCCGGGCCTCACCGGGACGAACTCGCGCTTCTCGCGCGTCAGCGTGTCGTAGATGCGCAGGGCCACTCAGCTCTCCGGTCGGGCTCCGGCCGGCCGGGCCGGAGCGGTCTGGGGTGCGATCGGCGTGATCGCGATCTCGCGGCTCGTACGGGTGCGCACCTCGGCTGCCGAGAGCGCGCGGTGGCAGCGGCGGCGCAGCTCGCGCGCCGCCTCCGGCGCGTCGGCCCCGGGGCGCGCGCGCAGCACCATGCGCAGATGCACCTCGTCGCCCACCAGCGACTCGACGCCCCACATCTCGACCGGGTCGAGCAGGCGCTGGCGCCACGCCGGGTCGGCGTTCATCTCGTCCACCACGGCGCGGCACACGTCCATCGCGCGCTCCAGGTCCTCGTCGGCGCCGACGGGCACGTCCACCGCGAGCCGGTTCCAGCCGCAGCTGCGGTTCGTGACGATCCGCATCTCGCCGTTCGGCACGTAGTGCACGTAGCCGTTGAAGTCGCGCAGCCGCGTGAAGCGCAGCGTCACCTCTTCGACCGTGGCCGCGGTGCCGCCCACCTCGATGAGGTCGCCGACCGCGAACTGGTTCTCGGCCAGGATGAAGAAGCCGGCGATCACGTCGCGCACCAGCGTCTGCGCGCCGAAGCCCAGCGCGACGCCCAGGATCCCGGCGCCCGCGAGCAGCGGCCTGACGTCCCAGCCGAACACGTCGAGGGCGTGGACGGCCGCGCCGGTCCACACCACCACCGACGCGAGGCTGCGCGCGATCTGCCCGAGCGTCCTGGCGCGCTGCACCGCGTGCGGCGTCCCGGTCCCGGCGCGCTCGACCCAGCGCTCGAGCCGGCCGACCAGCAGGAACGCGAGCTGCTGGAGCAGGAACGCGCCCACCAGCGTGAGCGCGAGGCGCACGCCCATGTCCACGAGCTTCTCGGTCTCGGGGATGTAGCGGAGGGCCATCGTCACGGCGGGCAGGATCATGGGTTCGCGGAGGCTCCGGCGCCGTCCGGACGCCGCGGCGTGACCGCGGCGCCCGGCACGGGGAGGGTGGTCAGACCAGGCGCTCGACCGTGCGCCGGTCGAGGCGCTTCACCAGCGCGACCAGCAGCTTCACGGTCGCATCGAAATCGCGCCGGTCGATGATGCTCACGTGGCTGTGGATGTAGCGCGACGGCACGCCCATCGAGATGCTCGGCACGCCCTCGCCGGTCATGTGGATCTTGCCCGCGTCCGTGCCGCCGCGCTCGACCGCCTCGAACTGGAGGCCGATCCTGAGCTTCTTCGCGGTGTCCATCACCAGGTCGAGCAGGCCGCGGTTGGGGATGACGGTCGCGTCGTAGACCACGATGAGCGGACCCCCGCCCAGCTTCTCGTCGCCCTCGGTGCCGGGCGTGTCGTGAGCGATGCCCACGTCGAGCGCGATGCCCACGTCGGGCTGCACCTTGAACGCCGAGGTCTGCGCGCCGCGCAGGCCCACCTCCTCCTGCACCGTCGCCACGCAGTAAAGCGTGTTCGGGTGCGAGGTCCGCTGGAGCCGCCTCGCGGTCTCGGCCGCCAGCGCGCAGCCGATGCGGTTGTCCCAGGCCTTCGCCAGCAGCAGGTTCGGGTTCGCCATCACCGCGAACGGCGAGTCGGGCACGATGTGGTCGCCGGGCCGGATGTCGAGGTGCTTCTTCACGTCCCAGTCCGAGGTCGCGCCCACGTCGATGAACATGTCCTTGATCTCGATCACCTTCTTGCGGTCCTCGTCGCGCAGCTCGTGCGGCGGCTTCGAGCCCACCACGCCCAGCACGTCCCCCTTGCGGGTCTTGATGATCAGCCGCTGCCCCAGCACCACGTGGCCCCACCAGCCGCCCAGCGGCAGAAACCTGACGAAGCCCTCCTTGCTCACGGACTTCACCATGAAGCCGACCTCGTCGAGGTGCCCGGCCAGCATGATGCGCGGACCCGCGCTCGTGCCCTTCTTCTCGCAGATGAAGCTGCCCAGCCGGTCGCGGCTCATCTTCCCGACGCCCTTGAGATAGCCCGCCAGCACGTCCGCGACCTCGCTTTCGCTCCCGGGAGTGCCGTGCGCCTCGACGAGGTCCTTCAGGAACTTCAGCTTCTGGTCCATGGGGTCTCCTGGGGGATGGGTTCAGGTCCGGGCGCCGGCGGCCGAGCCGGCTCCGGTCATGGCGAGTTGGAGCGCGCGGGCGACGACGTCCTCGTAGGTCATCCCGACGGCCCTGGCCGCCATCGGCACCAGGCTGGTCGGCGTCATGCCCGGGATCGTGTTCACCTCGAGACAGTACGGCTCCTGCTGCGGGCTCAGACGGAAGTCCACGCGGCAGACACCGGCGCAGCCCAGCACACGGGCGGCATGGCCACCGAGCTCCAGGACGCGGCGCGCCAGCGGCGCCGGCAGGTCGGCCGGGCAGAAGTAGTCCGTACGGCCCGGCGTGTACTTGTTCTCGTAGTCGTAGAAGCCGCTCTTCGGGCGGATCTCGACCACGGGCAGAGCCTCCTCGCCCAGCACCGCCACCGTCAGCTCGCGCCCCGGGATGTACTCCTCGGCGAGCACCTCGGGCCAGTAGCGCGCCGCCAGGGAGACGGCGCCGGGCAGGCCCTCGGGTCCGTCCACGATGGTCAGTCCGACGGTCGAGCCCTCCTCGTTCGGCTTCACCACCAGCGGGTAGCCGCCGAGCCCGGCGGCGTCCTCGTCCCCCAGGGTCTCGCCGCGCGCCGGAGCGATCAGGCGCCACTTCGGGGTCGGGATGCCCTCGTGGAGGAACACCCGCTTCGACATGGCCTTGTTCATGGCCAGCGCGCTCGCCAGCACCCCGGAGCCGGTGTAGCGCTTGCCCGCCAGCTCGAGCAGGGCCTGGATGCGGCCATCCTCGCCGAAGGCGCCGTGCAGCGCGTTGTAGACGACGTCGGCCTCGCGCACCGCGGGCGCGTCCACCACGCCGACCTGCGCGCGCAGCGGCAGCCGCTGGACCTGCGCGAGCGGCCGGGCGCCCGCCTCCTCGTCCCCCGCGGGGAGCACCACCCCGTCGGCGGCGTCCACCGCGGTCACGTCGTGCCCGAGGCTGCGCAGCGCCGCGGCGATGCCGCGCCCGGTCTTGAGCGAGATCTCGCGCTCGGACGACCGGCCGCCCATCAGGAGCGCCACCTTCAACCCGCACCTCCCTGGTTCCGAGCATGGGACGCCGCGCGCCGCAGGCGCGCCACGCAACGCTCGCGGCCGAGCAGGTCCGCGACCAGCGGGAGCTCCGGGCCGTGGGTCCGGCCGGTGAGGGCCGCGCGCACCGGCTGGTAGAGCTCCCGGCCGCCGCGCCCGGACCGCTGGCCCAGCGAGCGAAGCGCCGATATAAACCCTTCCCGGCTCCATTCTGCAAGCGGCTCCAGCTCGGAAGCGAGCGCGCCGCACAGCTCGCGCGCTCCCGCGGCCTCGAGCGCCCGCGCCGCTTCGGGCTCCACCGCCGGAGCGTCCGCGAGCAGCGGCGCCAGCTCGCCGGGCAGATCCGCGAGCGTCGCGAGGTTGCCGCGCACTCCCTCGAGCCAGCGCTCGAGCTCCGCGCGCGGCAGCCCCCCCGCCGCTCGCGGCAGCAGGTCGGCGCCCCACCGGGCCAGCTCGCGGCCGCTGGCGTGGTGGAGGAGGTGCGCGTTCACCCAGCGCAGCTTGTCGGGATCGAACACCGAGCCGCTCCTGCCCACGCGCTCGAGCGTGAAGCACTCGAGCAGCTCGGCGCGCGTGAGGATCTCGCGCTCGTCGCCGGGGTGGAAGCCGAGCAGCGCGAGGGTGCTCAGGAGCGCCTCGGCCACGTAGCCCACGCGGCGGTACTCGCCGACCGCGACCGCCACCTCTCCCGCGCGCTTGCTCATCTTGGTGCGGTCGCGATTGAGAATCAGCGGCACGTGCGCGTAGCGGGGCGCCGGCCGGCCCAGCGCGTCGAGCACCATGAGCTGGCGCGGCGTGTTCGCGAGGTGCTCCTCGGCGCGGATCACGTGCGTGATCTCCATCGCCGCGTCGTCCACCGCGGCCGCGAAGTTGTAGGTCGGGAGCCCGTTCGAGCGCAGCACCACGAAGTCGCCCACCATGCCCGCCGGGAAGCGCA
>CAYHRW010000252.1:0-4266 GCA_964359105.1 uncultured bacterium | reverse complement strand
CGGCATGACCACCGCCGTGAGCGTCCGCGACCTCACGCGCCGCTTCGGCACGTTGACCGCCGTGGACGGCGTGTCGCTCGACGTGCGCGAGGGCGAGATCTTCGGCTTCCTGGGCCCCAACGGCGCCGGCAAGACGACGACGATCAGGATGCTCGCCGGCCTGCTGCGCCCGACGTCCGGTGAGGGCTCGGTGGCCGGCTTCGACGTGCGCGGGGGGGCGGAAGCGATCAAGCGCAGCATCGGCTACATGTCGCAGCTGTTCTCGCTGTACGCCGACCTGACCGTGGACGAGAACATCCAGCTGTTCGCGGGCCTGTACGGGGTGACGGGCGAGCGATTCGCCGCGCGGCGGCGTTTCGTGCTGGAGATGGCCGGTCTCGAGGGCCACCACGGCCGGCTCACCGGGGAGCTGCCGCTCGGCTTCAAGCAGCGCCTCGCGCTCGGGTGCGCCGTGCTCCACGAGCCGCCGATCCTGTTCCTCGACGAGCCCACCTCGGGCGTGGACCCGGTGTCGCGGCGGAGCTTCTGGGAGCTGATCTACGCTCTGGCGGATCGCGGGACGACGGTGTTCGTCAGCACCCACTATATGGAAGAGGCGGAGTACTGCCACCGGCTCGCGCTGATGAACCGCGGCCGGCTGATCGCGCTCAACGCGCCGGCGGCGCTGCACGCCATGATGGCGGAGCCGCTGCTCGAGATCACGACCGACCACGGGCCCGCCGTCGCGCAGGCGCTGCAGGGTGCGCCCGGGGTGATCGAGGCGGCGATGTTCGGCCGCGACGTGCACGTGATCGTCGAGGACGCCGCAGCCGCGCGGGCCGCGCTGCCCGGGTTCCTCGCGACGCGCGGCCTGCCAGTGGGCGCGATCAGCCCCGTGCGCCCGTCGCTCGAAGATGTCTTCGTCTCCCTCGTCAAGCGCGAGGGCGGCGCGGTGGCCGGGTAGCGGGGGGCCGGTCCGGTGCGAGCGCCGCTCAGCCTCGGCCGCCTGCTCGCCGTCGCGCGCAAGGAGACGATCCAGCTGCGCCGCGACCCGCGCAGCCTCGGCATGGCGTTCGTGCTGCCCGCGGTGATGGTGCTGGCCTTCGGGTGGGTCATCAGCTTCGACATCCGCGACATCCGGATGGCCGTGTACGACGAGGATCGGAGCGCGGCGAGCCGCGCAATCCAGGACGCGTTCACGGCCTCGGGCTACTTCGTGATCACGCACCACCTCGCGTCGTACGGCGACGCCGAGCCGCTGCTCGACCGCGGCGCCGTGCGGCTCGTGCTCGTGATCCCGCCGCGATTCCAGGCCCGGCTGCACGGCGGCGGGCCCGCGCCGGTGCAGGCGCTGGTGGACGGCAGCGACGCCAACACCGCCACGATCGCGCTCACCTACGCGCGCGGCGTGGTCGCCGCCTACTCCAGCCGCGCCCTGCTCGGCGCGCGTGCCGTCACGCCGGCCATCACGGCGGCGACCCGCGTCTGGTACAACGAGGAGCTGCGGAGCAGCAACATGATCGTGCCCGGGCTCATCGCGGTGATCATGATGATCATCGCCGCGATGCTCACCTCCCTGACCATCGCGCGGGAGTGGGAGCGCGGCACCATGGAGCAGCTCGCCGCGACCCCGGTGCACCCGGTGGAAATCATCGTGGGCAAGCTCCTCCCCTACCTCGGCATCGGGCTGATCGACGTGCTGGTCACCGGGTTCATCGGGGACGTGGTGTTCGCGGTGCCGTTCCGCGGCAACTTCCTGTTCTTCCTCGGCGCGTCCTTGTTCTTCCTGGTCGGCGCGCTGGGGATCGGGCTGTTCGTGAGCGCGGCGCTCAAGTCGCAGATGCTCGCCGTGCAGGTCGCCATGGTGGCCACGTACCTGCCGTCCTTCCTCCTGTCGGGGTTCATGTTCGACATCATCCAGATGCCGAAGGCGCTCCAGGCGATCGCGCTGGTGGTGCCCGCGCGCTACTTCATCACCGCGGTGCGCGGCATCTTCCTCAAGGGCGTCGGACCCGAGGTGCTGTGGCCGTTCGGGCTCGGCATGATGGTGTTCGCGGCGCTGGGCCTCGCGCTCGCGGTCCGCGCGTTCCGGAAGGAGCTGGCGTGACGGCGGGCGGTTCGACCGGCGCGGCCGCGCGGGCCCCGGTCCCCCGCGCCGGCTTCAGCCTCGCGCGGGTGCGGGAGATGGTGCGCAAGGAGCTGCGGCAGATGTTCCGCGATCCCCGGATGAAACGGATGATGTTCGGCCCGCCGCTCATCCAGCTGATCGTGTTCGGCTACGCCGTGAACACCGACGTGCGCGACACACGGACCGTCGTCCTGGACCGCGACCGCACCGCGGTGTCGCGCCAGCTGGTGGAGGCCCTCACCTCCTCCGGGTACTTCCGGGTGGTCGCGCGAACCGAGCGCCCGGCCGAGCTGGTCGCGGCCCTCGACCACGGCCGCGCCTCGATCGCGCTCGAGATCCCCCGCGGATTCGCCGCCGACCTCGCGGCCCGGCGCGGGGCCACGGTGCAGGTGCTCGTGGACGGGACGAGCGCCAACTCGGCCAACGTGGCGCAGGGGTACGCCAACCTCATCGTGCAGCGGCTCGGCCAGGACCTGACCGCGCGCGCGCCCGGCACCACGCCGGGGACCACCGGCGGCGGCGTGGACTTCCGCTCGCGCGCCTGGTTCAACCCGGACCTCCGGAGCCAGGTCTATAACGTGCCCGCCGTGGCCGGCATGATCATCATGCTGATGGGGCTCTCGCTCACCGCCATGGCCGTGGTGCGGGAGCGGGAGATCGGGACCCTCGAGCAGCTGATGGTGAGCCCGCTCAGGCCCGCTGAGCTGATCCTGGGCAAGACGCTGCCGGTGGTGCTCGTGACGACGCTCGACCTGGTGCTCGTCGCGACGGTGGCGATCCTGTGGTTCGACGTGCCCATGCGGGGAAGCTTCCTGCTGCTGTTCGGGGGGAGTCTGTTCTTCATCCTCGCCGCGATCGGGCTCGGGCTCATCATTTCGACTATCTCGAACACGCAGCAGGAAGCCTTCATGGGGATGTTCTTCTTCTTCCTGCCGACGATCATTCTGGGCGGGTTCATGTTCCCGGTGGCGAACATGCCGCCGTTCTTCCAATGGCTGAGCCTGCTGAACCCGCTCCGGCACTACCTTGAATTCGTGCGGGGGATCTTTCTCAAGGGCGCGGGGCTTGCGGCGCTGTGGCCGCAGCTCGTCACGCTGGTCGTGATGGGCATCGGTCTCGTCGCGGTCGCCATGACGCGGTTCCGCAAGACCAGCGTGTGAGGAGCCGACCGGAAGTGGACGGTGGGCCGACTCCGGCGCGTCACGTCGACGTGCGTGGCGTGCCACGCCACGTACCGGCTGGCCCTGCGGTAGCCGGCGGAACCTCAGTGCGGTAGAATGGGGGCCTCTCCGATTCGGGAGGTCCCCATGCGCTTTCCCCGGCTCGCCGCGGCCGCCGCGGCTCTCGGCGTCACCGCCGCGTTCCCGCACCCCGGGCGGGCACAGTCGCCGAGCCAGGTCATCGCCCGCGCGCTGCAGGCCATGGGCGGCGAGGCCGCCATCCGAGGCCTGCGCACCCTCACCACCGAGCTGAACCACGTCGCGTTCGGGCTCGGCCAGTCCGAGACGCCCGAGTCGCCGCCGCGGGCGACCCTGTCCTTCGGCCGCGCCACGACGGACTTCGAGCGCGGCCGCACGACGCGCGCGATCGAGGCGCGGGCGATCACAGGCGCGGTCACGCGGACCCGGCTCGTCGTCGCCGGAGGCATCGGCCTCCAGGAGGTCGCCGGCCGCTACGCGCCGATGAGTGCGCCGAACGTCGCGGGGTTCGAGCGCTCGATACGTCGCGACCCCGCGCGGCTGGTGCTGGCGGCGCTCGACAATCCCGGCGCGCTCGCCGGCCTGCCGGCACGCGAATGGCGCGGTGAGCCGCACGACGGCGTGCGCATGGCGCTCGGGCCCGACACGCTCGCGCTCTGGTTCGACCGCCGCGGCGGGCTGCTCACCGTCGTCGAGGAGACCACCGACGATCCGATCCTCGGCGACCGTCAGACGGCGACGTGGTACACGCGCTGGCAGGACGCCGGCGGCGGCGTGCGGCATCCGCGGCAGTATGACGTGCTGGTGAACGGGATGCCGCTGGAGCACGCCGGCCGCAGGAGTGCGGTGTCTGTGTCCCTCGCGGCGGGGGGTGCGCCGAACCTGCCGCCCGCCCCGCCGGCCCGGGTCGGCACGTCGGCTCCGCCGCCGGTCCCCGCCTTGTCGCCCGCGGAGCCGCCG
>CAYHRW010000251.1:0-4281 GCA_964359105.1 uncultured bacterium | reverse complement strand
TCGTCCCCGCGCACGTCGGTGCGCTCGAGGGCGCGGAACTCGAGCGTCTCGTCCGGCCGCAGCGCCCCGGCGACCAGCCGCGCCAGCTCGTCCATCGCGGGTCCGTCGGCGGCCAGGCCGGCGTCGGTCACGAACGGGTTGATCCCCTGCGGCAGGAAGTACTCGACCTCGCCGCGGACCAGCACCAGCGACGTCAGGGGGTGAGGCCGGGTCCAGCTCACGACCCGGTAGAGCCGCGCTCCGCTCGCCGCCAGCGGCGCCGCCCGGAATTCGCGCGTGACCGCGCTCCATTCCGAGGGGCCTTCATCGAAGCGGCCCGGGGCCGCCACGACGCGACGCGCCGATCCGGTGGGTCGCCCGGCATGTCGCACGGCGGCTTCGACCGCCGTGTCCGATTCGGGACGCCGCTCCTCCTGAGCGAGGAGCGGCCGGGGAAGCAGAGCGAGAGCGAGGAAGAGCGGGAGAGCGCAGCGCCGAAGATCAGCGACCACGGGCTACCTCCTTGTGAGCCGCCAGCGGGGAAACCCCATCAGCTCGTCCCGCCGCCGGGTCGGGGCCGCGGGACGGGATCGCCGGCGAGACTAGACCCGTGCGGGAGCCGGCGTCCACGAACTTGTGCGCGGCCCCGGCGATGCGAGCCGGGGGTCGGCCACGGGGCTTCAGGGTGCAGCCGGGGGCGCGCCCCTCCCCTACACCCGCCGCCCCAGGACCTCGGCGATGGTGCGGATCTGCCCCACCAGCTCGGCGTACTGCGCGGGGTAGAGCGACTGCGGGCCGTCCGAGAGCGCGTGGTCGGGGTCGTGGTGGACCTCGATGATGAGCCCGTCGGCGCCGGCGGCGATGGCGGCGCGCGCCATCGGCGCCACCATGTCGCGGATCCCGGTGCCGTGCGAGGGGTCCACGATCACCGGCAGGTGGGAAAGCTCCTTCACCACGGGAATCGCGTTCAGGTCGAGCGTGTTCCGGGTGTAGGTCTCGAAGGTGCGGATGCCGCGCTCGCACAGGATGACCTGCGCGTTGCCGTGCGAGATGACGTGCTCGGCGCTCATCAGCCATTCCTCGATGGTGGCCGCGAGCCCGCGCTTGAGCAGCACCGGCTTGGTGGCGCGGCCGACCTCGCGCAGCAGCGAGAAGTTCTGCATGTTGCGCGCGCCGACCTGGAGGATGTCGGCGTAGCGCGCGACCAGCGGCACGAGCTGCGAGTCCATCACCTCGCTCACCACCGCGAGCCCGTGCGCGTCCGCGGCGCGGCGCAGCAGCTTGAGGCCCTCCTCGCCCAGGCCCTGGAACGAGTAGGGCGAGGTGCGCGGCTTGTAGGCGCCGCCGCGCATCACCGTGGCGCCGGCTCTCGCCACCGCCTCGGCGATGGTGAACACCTGCTCCTCCCCCTCGACCGAGCACGGCCCGGCCATGAGCGCGAGCTGCGCGCTGCCGATGGCGCAGCGCCCCACCGAGATCACCGTGTCGTGCGGCTGGAAGGTGCGCGAGGCCAGCTTGAACGGCACCGCGATCTTCCGCACCTCCTCGACCCCGGGCCAGCGGCGCACTGTGTCGCAGTCCACGCTGGCGCCGTCGCCGACCGCGCCGAGCCGCACCTGGCCCTCGTGGTCGGTGCGGTAGACCGAGAGCCCGGACATGCGCAGCCGGCTCGCGATGTCGCTCGCGACCGGCTCGCTCGTCCCGCGCTTCAAGAGCACCAGCATGTCGCCTCGATCTCCTCGGGGTCCGGCGCCTTCAACGAAAACGCCCACGCCGCAGTGGCATGGGCTGGAAGTTCACGCTCGATTCGGAGGCTTCAGCGGACGAGCGCAGGCTCCCGGCCACGCCAGGCGTAGCCGTACCAGCGCCAGATCCAGACCTGAAGAGCGTTCTTCATGGCAGTCATCTCCGTTGCGAGGGCAAGAGCCTAGCATGCGCGTTTCGCGCGGGTCAAAGACCAGGTCGCCGCGGCCTTCCACCTCTCACGTCTCCCGCCCCCGCAGCGCGCGCTGCCTGAGCCACGCGTCTGCGAGCGTGATCGCCATCATCGCCTCGGCCACCGGCACGACGCGCGGGCAGATGCACGGGTCGTGGCGGCCTTCGATCGCGATGGTGGTGGTGCCGCCCGAGCGGGTCGCCGCGGTCTGCGGCTTGCCAATCGAGGTGGCCGGGCGCACCGCCACGCGCACCACCACCTCGGCGCCGTTCGAGATGCCGCCCGAGATGCCGCCCGCGTAGTTGGTGAGGAAGCGCGCGCCGTCGAACACGTCGTTGGTCTGCGAGCCGCGCAGCGTGGACATGCCGAAGCCGCCGCCGATCTCGACGCCCTTGGTGGCCGGGATCGAGAGCATCGCCGCGCCGAGCAGCGCGTCGAGCTTGGCCATGGTGGGGTCGCCCCAGCCCGGCGGCACGCCGCGCGCCACCACCTCGACCACGCCGCCCACCGAGTCCTTCTCGTCGCGCGCGGCGGCGATCGCTGCGGCCATGCGCTCGGCGGCCGCGGCGTCCGGGCAGCGCACCGGGTTCTTCTCGACCTCGTCCCAGTCGCGACGGCCCGCCACGACGTCCGCCACCTGCACGGTGCCGCCCACGATGCCGACGCCCACCGTGGCGAGCGCGGCCCTGGCGAGCGCGCCGGCCGCCACGCGGCCCACCGTCTCGCGGCCCGAGGAGCGCCCGCCGCCGCGGTGGTCGCGCACGCCGTACTTGGCGAAGGTGCTGTAGTCGGCGTGGCCCGGGCGGAACACGTCCTTCAGGCTCTCGTAGTCCTGCGGGCGCTGGTCGGTGTTGCGCACCAGCATCGCGATCGGGGTGCCGAGCGTGAGCCCTTCGAACACGCCCGAGAGGATCTCGACCCGATCGGGCTCCTGCCGCTGCGTGGTGAGCGCGCTCTGACCGGGTCGGCGCCGGTCGAGCTCGCGCTGGACCTCGGCGGCCTCGACGCGGATGCCGGGCGGCATCCCGTCCACCACCACGCCCACGCCGGGCCCGTGCGACTCGCCGAAGGTGGTGACGACGAAGAGCCGGCCGAAGGAGGAGGACATGTCAGCGCCTGCGCCGCCGCGCCGCCGCGGCCGGCCTGTTCTTCGATGCCTGGAACGCGGCGATGCTCTTCGCGCGGAATGCCTGGTGGTCCCGCACCATCTTCTCGAACTGACAGAGGTAGGTGGGGCGGATGTCGGCCCGCGCGCCCTCGATCCAGCCCGCGCAGCGCTCCCAGGTGACGATGTCCTCGCCGGTGTGGTCGAAGAACAGCTCCGCATGGAGCACGCCGCGGTTCACCAGCGTCCCCACCATCTCCCAGTACGAGATGGTCATGCGGAACCAGCGGTCCTCGTCGCTGTGGGTCAGGTAGCGCGCCTTGATCTCCGGCCAGCCCGAGGGCTGGAAGTCGGTGAGGAACCACCGGCGCGCGCGGCGCAGCTCGTGGTCGCGGCGGATCTCGTAGAGGCGGAGCAGCAGCTCGGCGTCGGCGTGCGTGGGCTTGCGCATCGGGGCGTTCTCCTCGGTCGTCGGTCTGGCCTGTGAGCGGGGACGCTACCAAGCGCGGGCGGATTTCGGAAGCGGGGCCGCGCGGCGCGGCCGGGGCCGCGGCACGATCGAGGGGCGGGGGTTACCTCCCCGCTTCTCCCCTGCCCGGCGGCCGGCTACCGCAGGATCGCGAGCTTCTTCGCCGCGGTGAAGCCGCTGGTGCGGTAACTCACCCGCGTGAAGTAGACCCCGCGCGCGAGCTGGCGGCCCTCGTCGTCGGAGCCGTCCCAGGCGAGCTTGTGCTCGCCGGCCGGGTAGGCGCGGTTGTTCGCCAGCGTGCGAACCTGCCGGCCGGCGACATCGAAGACCCGGATGTCCACGCGGTCCGCCTTCGCGAGGCCGAAGTGCACCGCCGCCGTCCCGCTGGAGAGCGGGTTGTTGCGGAGGTTCATGAAGTTGACGAGCTTCGAACCGCTCGTGTTCTGCGGGACGTCCACCGTAGGCGTACCGGCGACGGCGCAGATCGAGCTGAACACGTTCGTGAACACGTCGATGAAGTACATGAGCCGCCCGGTGGTCGTATCGAAGAAGCGGTTCCCGAGCCCCGCGATGTCCCAGCCGTCCACGAGGGTGATGTACGGATGCCCGGCACTGCTCGGCGCATACACGCTCGCCACATAGGGCGCGTTGGCCGGGTAACCGGCGCTCTGGTAGTACGAACCCACCGTCGCACCGGGGACCGCGAGGTTGACATCGAACAGGTCGTTCGAGAACAGACAGACGTTCTGGACGCCGAACACGTCACCCGCCGGCGACACGATGCTCGTCGGG
>CAYHRW010000250.1:0-4288 GCA_964359105.1 uncultured bacterium | reverse complement strand
CCTAGTCGCCTCCCACGCGCTCCGCGACCACCGGCTCCGTGGGGCGCTCGGCCTGGAGCCGCGCCATGGTGGTGAGCCGCCACAGCACCCATGCCGCGCCCATCAGCAGGACCGCGCCGCTGATCGAGGTCGCGACCGGAGCGCCGAAGCGCTGCGCCACCGACCCCGACCACAGCGCGCCGATCGGCGCGGTCCCGACGAACATGAGCGTGTAGAGGCTCATCACGCGCCCGCGGAAGCGGTCCTCGGTGGTGAGCTGCAGCATGGTGTTCGTGCTGGCCACGTAGACGATGAGGCCGAAGCCGGCGAGCGCGCCCATCGCGAGCGAGAGCGGCATCGCGCGCGACCACGCGAACACCGTGAGCCCGATCCCCGCGGCGCCGAGGCCGACGAGGAGGTTCCGCCGCAGCGCACGGCGGTCGAGCTTCTCGGTCAGGCGTACCGCGGCGACCAGCGCGCCGATCCCGAACGCGGTGACCAGAAAGCCGTAGCCCTTCGGTCCTGCCGCGAGGATGTCGCGCGCGTAGACCGGGAGCAGCAGCAGGTACTGGAAGCCGAGCCCCGCGGTGAGCCCGAGCAGCAGGAGCAGGTTGCGGATCGGAAGCGTGGCCCAGGCGTAGCGGACGCCCTCGGCCAGCGTGGTGCCGGTGAGGCGCCCGGCGTGCGGCTCGCGCCTGGCCAGGTCCATGAGCGCGAGGCAGGCGAGCACCGCCAGGTACGATACCGCGTTGCTCCAGAAGCATCCGCCCTCGCCGACCGTCGCCACCAGCACGCCCGCGATCGCCGGCCCCACCATGCGCGCGATGTTGAAGGCCGCGGAGTTCAGCGCGATGGCGTTGCCGAGGTCCTCCTTCCCCACCAGCTCGATGATGAACGACTGCCGCGCGGGAAGGTCGAAGGCGTTGATGGTGCCGAACACGCCGGCCAGCGCCAGCACCATCCACGGCTCCACCGCCCGCGTGCTCACCAGCGTGGCCAGCGCCACCGCCTGGAGCAAGGCCGCGCCCTGGGTGATGTAGAGCAGCTTGCGCTTGTCCATGTGGTCCACGACCACGCCCGCCCACAGCGAGAACAGCATCACCGGCAGGAACTGCGAGAACCCCAGCAGCCCGAGCCAGAATGCGGAGTGGGTGAGCTGGTGCATGAGCCAGCCCTGCGCCACGCTCTGCATCCAGGTGCCGACCAGCGATACCAGCTGGCCCGACCAGTAGAGGCGGAAGTTGCGGTGCCGGAGCGCGGCGAACCGCGTGGAGAGCGGGGCGCGGACGGCGAGGAAAGCCATGGAGACCGCACGCTATCACGTGGCATGCGCCGTCGTCACGATGCGCAGGCGGCCCGGGGCGCAGGCTGGCGGGTCTACGCACCGCCTGCTAACGTCGCCCCGCCATGAGCGAGACCGTGTGCCGGTTCCCCGCAGGCTTCTTCTGGGGCGCCGCGACCTCCGCGCACCAGGTCGAGGGCGGCAATCGCTGGAACGACTGGTGGCGCTTCGAGCAGCGGCCCGGCGCGATCCGCGACGGCACGGCGAGCGGCGACGCGTGCCGCCACTGGGAGCGCTTCGACGAGGACTTCGCGCGGGCGCGCGGCTACGGCCACACCATGCACCGGCTCTCGCTCGAGTGGAGCCGCATCGAGCCCGCGCGCGGGCGGCGTGACGGCGCGGCGATCGCGCACTACCACGAGGTCCTGGCCTCGCTGCGGCGCCACGGGCTCACGCCGCTCGTCACGCTGCACCACTTCACGAATCCACTGTGGATCGCCGACGCCGGCGGCTGGGAGGAGCGCGCGACGGTGGACCACTTCTGCGACTTCGTGCGCTTCTGCGCGCGCGAGTACGGCGGCGAGGTGGACTGGTGGTGCACGGTGAACGAGCCCGAGGTCTACGCGTTCCGCGCGTACTCCGAGGGCGTGTGGCCGCCGGCGAAGCGCGACGACGGCGCGGCGCTGGCGGTGATGGCGAACCTACTCGAGGCCCACGGTCGCGCCTATCGCATCCTCCACGAGGAGGACCGGGTGGACGCGGACGGCGACGGGCACGCGGTGCGCGCCGGCTTCGCCAAGCACCTGGTGCAGTTCGTCCCCGACCGCTGGTGGATGCCGCTCGACCTCCTGCGCGCGCGCGCCGAGGACGCGGTGTTCAACCAGGCGGTGTTGCGGGCCGCCGTGACCGGCGAGATCCGCCTCGGCATCCCGGGCGTGAAGAGCGTCCGGCGCCGCGTGCCCGAGCTCGAGCGGAGCCTCGACTTCTTCGGCCTCAACTACTACACGCGCTGGCACGTGCGCATGTTCGCTCCCGATCCCCACGTCACGCGGCGCGGCGCCCGGGTGAACGACCTGGGCTGGGAGGTGTGGCCGCGCGGGCTCGCCGCCGCCGCCGAGCGCGCCGCCCGCTGCGGCGCGCCGGTGCTGGTCACCGAGCACGGCTTCGCCGACGCCGCCGATGCGCTCCGGCCGCGCGCGCTGGTCGAATCTCTCGTCCACCTGGGACGCGCGATCGAACGCGGCACGCGCGTCCTCGGTTACCTCCACTGGTCGCTCATGGACAACTTCGAGTGGGCCGACGGCTACCGCGGCCGCTTCGGCCTCGAGCACGTGGACTTCGCCGACCCCGCGCGCCCGCGCACGCCGCGTGGGAGCGCGGACGTGCTCGCGCGCATCGCCCGCGTGAACGCGGTCGAGCGCGCGCTCGCCACGGAGGTCGGCGCGCGGGCATGAGCGCGTGTGAGCGCTTGGACCCGCGCGGGATGCCGCGTTAGACTCCGGCGCCCACTCGAAGGAAAGGACGAAGGAAGGAACCGGACATGTGCCCCTGCTGCAAAGAGCACGACGGCAAGCCCTGCATGGTCACGGAGAAGCCGAACGGGCGGCTCCTGTGCGCCTGCGGGAAGCACTCGTGGCCGAACTCGGGCGTGTTCCTCGAGACCTGCCGGCGCCTGAGCCTCACCATCACCGGCCAGGTCCACACCTGGACGCAGAGCTTCTAGCGCGCTGAGCGCCTTCGCGGGTCTGCGGTCTGCCGTCGCGGGTGGCATCGCTGAGCGCGCCGGTTCAAGCCGGCGCGCCCAGCGACCCGCCCGCGTCTAGCGCGTCACCGCCAGCCGCCGCACGAGGCGCCGGCCCTCGACCTCGAGGCGCGCGAAGTAGAGGCCGGCGCGGACCGCCCGTCCCGCGTCGTCGCTCAGGTCCCAGCGCGGCGCGTGCTCCCCCGCCGCGCGCACCCCCGCCACCAGCGTCCGCACCCGCCGCCCGGTGGGATCGAAGATCGCCAGCTCCACGCGCGCCTCCCGCGGCAGCGCGAAGTGGAGCGCGACGCTCTCCCGCGCCGGGTTCGGGGCCGGGCGAGCGAAAGCGATCTCGCTCCCGAGCGCAACCTCGTCCACGCCCACCGTGCCGTCGGGAAGCAGGAACGCGAACGGGCCCTCGTTGCCGTGGATGTCCACCGCCGAGAGCTTGTAGTAGGCGGGCGCACCCGCTGCATCCACGTAGCCCGTGTCGGTGAGCGCGGCGACCAGGTTCGCCGGCCCCGGCACGAACGACGGCGAGTGCCCGCGATAGAGGCGGTAACCGGCGAGATCGCTCTCCGCGTTCGGGTTCCAGTGGAGCGTGACCGAGCCTGCGGCGTACTGGCCGGTGAAGGGCGCGGGGGCGATCGGCGCGAGATTGTCCACGGAGTAGCCGTCCAACGGCTGCGACTCCCAGTGCTGGGTGCCGGCGGTGCGCGCCTGGACCATGAACAACGTCAGCGGGTTGCCCGCGGCGGAGGGTCCCCGGTGGTCGGCACCGGATAGCTGTAGCCCGGGAGGTAGTCCACGTTCACCGACGCGACGTACTCCCAGTAGGTCGTGCTGACGCCGTCGGTCGTGGAGAACAGTTCGTGGTCCGCGTCGCCGCTCAGGGCGCTGCCGGCGCTCAGCACCCGCGCGCCGCGGGCGATGGCCGCCAGCGCGGCGGCCGGCGGAATCGAACGAAACACCTTGTAGTAGGTGACGAGATAGTAGGGATCGGCCTCGAGGTAGCTGGCGTTCCACGACACCTTGACCTTGCCGCCCTGGTCGCCGGGCACGTCCCTGGCGCTCACGATCTCGGCCTCGGGCGTGCCGAGGTACCCGAAGCGCGCCACGCGCTGGGCGTAGATGTCGGAGTTGCCGCTGCGATAGTCGTGCCAGATGACGATCGCGCCCCCCGAGCCGTCCGAGACGATCGTGGGGTAGGCCTGACTGTTCGCCGCGGTGGAGAGCGCGCGGCCGTCCGCGGGCCACGCCGGGTCCACCGCACCGCTCGCCAGCAC
>CAYHRW010000249.1:0-4314 GCA_964359105.1 uncultured bacterium | reverse complement strand
GCCCCATGCACGGCCTGAACGGCGACATCCTGGTGTGGAACCCGGTGACGAAGCGCCGCCACGAGCTGACCTCGATGGGCATCCGGGTGACGAAGGAGACGCTCCGGCAGCAGCTCGAGAACACCGGGCAGCTGGACTTCCTCGAGCTGCCCTACCACCAGGCCATCCTGGACGATCGGATCCCGCTCTCGATCGGCGGCGGCATCGGGCAGTCGCGCACCACCATGCTGCTGCTCCGCAAGGCTCACCTCGGCGAGGTGAGCGTCACGGTGTGGCCGAAGGTGCTCAAGGAGATCTGCCGGAAGAAGAACATCCACGTGCTGGAGTAGGCGGTCCCCGCGTCGCGAGCACGGCGGAAATGGAACCGCCTGCCACGCAGGTCGCGAAGCGGGGCGGCGTCCTTCCCGGCGCTACGGGCGCGCCCGCGTCTTCGAGAGCGCCCGCAGGTAGGCCACCAGGTCCTTGATCTGCGCCGGCGTGAGGTCCACGGTCCAGGCGGGCATGAAGACCGACTTGCCCAGGTGGCCGCCGCCCAGCGAGATCACCACGAACAGGTCCTGGTCCGTCCGGGTCGCCATGTACCGGGCGTCGGTGAGGTCGCGCGTCCGCGCGTTGCGCTTGCGGCGCAGCACCTCGCCGCTCGGGCCGTCGCCCTTGCCGCCCGCGCCGTGGCAGGCCGAGCAGTGGTAGACGTAGAGCTTCCTGCCCTCGGCCGGCACGCCCGGCGGCGACTTGAGGTACTTCTGGATGGTGGCTTCGGGCACACCCGGCCTGCGGTTCGGGATGTCCATCACGTAGTCCGTGATGTCCTCGGCCAGGCCCGGGCCCAGCAGCGTGCCCCACGAAGGCATGATGTTCGAGCGGCCGGTATGGCCGCCGCCCCGCATGATCACGCGCAGCACGCCGGCGCGGCCCACCGCCTGGAGGCGGGCCCCGTTGTCGAGGTGCGGGACCACGGTCTCCGAGCGCCTGAGCGCCACCGCGACCTCGCCGTCGGCGGCCCCGTCTGGACCGTGGCACATCGCGCAGTAGGCCAGGTAGGCCTGCTGCGCGCGCGCCTGGCGGGCTGGCGACAGCGCCGCGCGCGCGGGGGAGAGAGAGAACAGCAGCGCGGCGACACCGGCGACGGCCGCGGCCGCCGGCAGGACTCGAGCCATCCTTCTCATACGCCTTCCTCCCCAGGAGTCCTGCCGCATGCGTCGCGCGCGCGGCGTGGACCGGTCAGGCCGCCGATGCGGCGGCGGGTACCTGTTGAGCCCCTGCACCAGCCTCGTGATCGCGGCGGCAAAAATAGCACATCCGCCCGCGTGCATGGGACGACCCGGCATGGGCCGAGGCCGCTTTGCGCGTAGCGCACGGCCTGCGTACATTCGTGGTCCAGCCGCCCGTGGAGGGCGCCGGAGAAAGGACGTCATGATCACTCTCACCGACCTCGCCCGCGACAAGGTCCTCGAGCTGCTGCGCGCCGAGGGGCGTCCCGGGCTGGCGCTGCGCTTCGGGATCGCGGGCCGCGGCCCCGGCGGCTTCCACTACCGGCTCGCCTTCGTGGGTCCGGACGAGCGCTCGCCCTCCGACTCGGTCGTGAACGCCGACGGCTTCGACGTCGTGGTGGACGAGGCCAGCGCGGCGCGTGTCGCGGGCACGGTCATCGATTTCGTCGAGCAGGATGGTCAGAGCGGGTTCAAGATCGACAACCCCAACCCGCTGTGGTCCGACCCGCAGGCAGCCGCGGTGCAGAAGGTGCTCGACGAGGAGATCAACCCGGCGGTGACCTCGCACGGCGGCTACGTCTCGCTGCTCGACGTGAAGGACGGCGTGGCCTACATCCAGCTCGGCGGCGGCTGCCAGGGCTGCGGCATGGTGGACGTCACGCTCAAGCAGGGCATCGAGGTGCGCATCAAGGAGATGGTGCCCGGCATCCGCGAGGTCGTGGACACCACCGACCACGCCGGTGGCACGAATCCCCACTATCGGCCCTCCGGGGGCGGCGCGTCGCCTTACTCGTCCTGACGGCGGTAGGCCTCGAGCAGCTCCGGGTCGTCCTCGGGCACGTCGTGCAGGTTCTCGACGAGGAAGGGGCTCTCCGGGTCGCGCCGCGTCTCCTGCGGGCAGAGAGCCACGGTCTGCTCGCGCACCGGCGGCGATGGGGCGGGCTCGTGGCCCTCGAGACCGTCGTGGAGCGCGCGGCACAGGTCTGGCCCGGCCAGCGCGCCGAGATGCGCGACCGGGCTCGGGCGCGGGTTGCACTCCAGGAACACCGCGCGGCCGTTCTCCGGTTCGAGCACGAAGTCGAGGCTCGCGAAGCCGTTGAAGTGGAAGCGGCGGATCAGCGCGGCCGCGGTCGCGGTCATCCCGTCGTGCGCGAATAGCCGCACCACGCTGCTCGGGCCGGTCCTCGGCGGGTGGACGCGCACCTTGAGCGCGGCGAAGCCGGCGAGGACGCGGCCGTCGAGCGCGGCGAGCGCGTACATCGCGGGTGTGCCGTCGAGGAAGCGCTGGAGGGAAGCGCCGTCCTGCGGCTCCGGCGTGGCCAGCGCCTGCGGGTCCTCGATCAGGTGGCGCACGTAGCGCTTCATCTGCTGCGGCGCCTGGGCGAGGTCGGGGAGCGCCACGACCGCCGGACGGTGCGCGGCCCCACGGGCGAGCACCTCATCCACGGCGCGCGTGAGCTCGGGCTCGTCGCGGCACACCGTGAGCCCGGCGCCCGCGGTGCCGAGGGGGCGCTTGAGCAGCACCGGCCAGCCGACTAGGAGGGACAGCCCGGTACGCATCCAGGGCCCCTTCGCACGCGGCGAGGGAGAGTGGAGCGAGGGGACGTGGACCGCGCGATGCGGGGCTGCACCGACCGCGATGATTCTACAGACCCCGGGGGAGACGCGCATCAATCCGGCGCGCGGACCACCCGGCCCCCGGGCGGACGTGCGGCGCGCCTTCGTGCCGACCTTGACGGCTCGGGCGGCGCGCTGTTCCATCGGTCGGGCACGCCACCCATGGACAGCTCGCGCGGTCCCCGCCCGCGCTTTCGGGCGCGGACCGACGAAGGAGAGACGCCTTGCGCCTGCTCCACGCCCTGCCACTGGCCCTCGGTCTCGCACTCGTGACACCTGCCTCCACCGCGGCCTGGAACGCAGGCGACACGCTCACAGTGATCTGGCGGCCGCTGCCGAACCTGCCTGCGCTGGTGCGCCCGGGCGACACGCTCACGGTGTGGGCGAACGCACCCGCCGGAGCGGTGGGCTGGAGCGCGACGCTCCGCTTCGCCGGGCTCTCGGTGGGACTCGCTCCCGCGGGCGGCGGCTGGCGGGAGGAGCTGGCGCGCTGGGTGCTGCGCTTCCGCATCCCCGCGGGCACGCCCGAGGAGATCTACGACCTCGTGCTCTCCTGCGACGGTTGCGGGACCGACACCGCGCGACACGCGGTCAAGCTGCTGCCCGAGTTCCGGCGCAACTTCTACTTCGCGCAGGTCACCGACACCCACCTGCCCGAGCACACGTTCTCCAGCTCGCCGGGCTTCAGCACCTCGGACACCTCGGGGATGGCGGACTTCGCCGCGGTGATCGAGGACCTCAACATCATCCACCCGGAATTCGTCCTTCACACCGGCGACGTGGTGAACGAGGGCGAGCTGGAGGACTGGCTCGAGATGCACGAGTTCGGCCGCGCGCAGGCCATGATCTCGCGCCTGGAGGTTCCGCTCCTCCTGGTCGCGGGTAACCACGACATCGGGGGCTGGCAGGCCACACCACCGCCGGACGGGACGGCGCGGCGCGCGTGGTGGCGCTACTTCGGCTGGCCGTTCCTGCTCGACCCGCCGGCGGCCGAGCCGCATCACTCGCAGGACTACTCCTTCGACTACGGCCTGCTCCACTGCGTGGGGCTCGAGGCCTACGTCAACAGCGGCGGCTACGACTCCTTCCGCCCGGACATCTGGGGCGCGCAGAGCTTCACCGCCGAGCAGATGGGCTGGCTGGCCGCCGACCTGGCGGCGGTGCCGCCGGGGCACGCGAAGCTGCTCTTCTACCACTACGATTTCGGCGGCACGCTGCCGGACGGCTCGCCTGGGCCGAGCTTCTCGCAGATCGACCCGACGGCGCTCGGCGTGGAAGGCGCGATCTGGGGCCACTACCACGCTGTGCCGGAGGGAAACCTGGCCGCGCGACCCTTCAACCTCGGGCTCCAGTCGGTGATCGGCGGAAGACGCACGTTCCGGATACTCCGGGTGCACGACAACCTGGTCGCGCCGGGTCCCATGCGCAGCAGCGGCGGCGGCATCGACTCGCTGAGCCTGTCCTGGAGCGGCCCGAACGACGGCAC
>CAYHRW010000248.1:0-4337 GCA_964359105.1 uncultured bacterium | reverse complement strand
GGGCGGTGTGATGCAGCGCGCCGAGCGGCTGGTGCTGCTGGCGGTCGCCTCGGTGCTCGACCGTACCGTGAGCGCCCGCGCCGGCTGGCCGGACGGCAGCCTGCTGGTCGCGGCGGTGGCGCTCATCGCGGCGGGCTCGCTGGGCACCGCGCTGTGGCGCACCGTCGCGATCGCGCGCGCCCTCGAGCGCGAGGACACGGGGGAGCGCTGATGGCCGCGGGGACCGTGCCGCTCTTCCGCCAGCGCAACTTCTCCGCCCTGTGGGGCGGCCAGCTCATCTCCATCCTCGGCGAGCGGCTCACCTACCTCGCGCTGCTCGGGCTCATCGCCGGGCACACCGCCAGCTTCACCGAGCCGCACCGCTCCTCGTTGCTGCTGGCGCTGATGCTGAACGTCATGCTGGCGCCGGTACTGCTGTTCTCACCCTTCACCGGCGCGTGGGTGGACCGCTGCAACCTCAAGCGCGTGATGGTGGTCTCCGACCTGCTGCGCGGCGCCATCGTGGTGTTCGTGCCGGTGCTCTACCTGGCCTCCGACCGCATCGGGCCGGTGTTCGGCCTGGTGTTCCTGCTGTTCACCTGCAACGTGTTCTTCCTCCCGGCCAAGAGCGCCATCACGCCGGAGATCGTGAGCCCCCCGCAGCTCTTGCTCGCGAACACCCTGCTCTCCGCGGCCGGCATCGCGGCCACCGCGGCCGGCGCGCTCGCAGGCGGCTGGGTGGTGGACCACTGGGGCTGGGAAGCGGCGCTCTACATCAACGCCGCGACCTACCTGGTCTCGGTGGTGAGCCTGCTGTTCATCGCCTACCGCCCGCACGAGACGCGGCCGGCGGCGACGGCGGTGTCGGTGCGCGGCTACCTGCACGAGGCGCGTGAAGGCTGGAGCCTGGTGCGCGGCAGCGCGCCGGTCGCGCTCGGCCTGCTCGCGCTCGGCGCGGTGTGGGTGGGCGCCGGGTTCATGCATGTGGCCGGCAACCAGCACATCCAGCGCGCCGCGAGCATCCCGGGCATGGAGCGCCTCGGCGGGCTGTTGTTCGTGCTCGGCACGGGCAGCGGGCTCGGGACCTGGCTGGTGAACCGCTACGGCCGCGGCGTGCGCCCCACCACGCTCCTGGGCGGCGGCCTGCTGCTCGCGACCGTGGGGCTCACCGCGCTGGCCGTCTCGAGCCGCTTCGCCGTGTTCGCGGTCGCCGGCTTCCTCATCGGGCTCGCCGCCGCGCCGGTGTTCGTGCTCTCCGAGACGCTGCTGCAGCTCGGCACCGAGCCGCGCCAGCGCGGGCGGGTGTTCAGCGCGCGCGATTTCCTCATGCGCCTGCTGCTGCTGGTGAGCACCTCGGCCGCCGGCTGGGCGACCCCGAGACTGGGGACCGGCGCCACGCTGATGGCGTGCGCCGCGATGGTGGGGGTGATCGGTGTGGTCGTGCTGATGTGGGGCCACCGCGACCCCGCCCTCGGGGCGACGGAGGCGCCGGCGGCACCCTGACGCGGGCGCGACACAGACGCGACGCGGGCGTCTCAGGGCTTCGCGGCTGGCCGCTCCTCCGCGGCGCGCAGCGGCACCAGGTCCACGCCCCAGCGCTCGCGCAAGGCGGCGCGGAACGGCGCGGTGCCCGCCTGCTGGCCGGCGCGACGGCGGTACTCGTCGAACGCGTCCATCAGCTCCGCGCCGAACTCGCTGAACAGCCGGCCGCGCAGGCGGGCCTGATCGAGCGCCTGCCCCACGCGCGCCGAGAGCTCGTTGAGCACCGCGAGCGCGATCGCCTGGGCAGGCGCGGGGTTCGCTCCCGCCAGCCCGCTCTCCTCGGCCGGCTCGAGCGGCCGCGCCGCGGGCAGTGGGTCCGCCGCGGCGACCGCGGACCCGGAAAGGGGGCCGGCTGGGGGAGCGCCGTCGCGGGTCACGCTGAAGAGGTTCTGGCAGCGCGGGCAGCGGATGCGCGCGCCCGCCCCACCCAGCAGGTGGTCGGGCAGCAGGTAACCGGTCGAGCACTGCGGGCACGAGACGATCATGGCTCCCGTTCGATGGGGGACGGCCGCATTGTGCCCCAATTCCCGGCCGGGGTGAAGTCCCGTCGGGGCCGGCGGGCGCGAGCCCGGGGAGAGGGATGGAGTCTCGTCGGGCCCGGGGGCGCGAGCCCGGGGAGAGGGACGAGCCTCGCTCCCTCACCCCGCGAGCGCCAGCTCGATCGGCTCGCGGTAGTGGGCGAGCAGCGTGGCCTTGAGCGCGGCGTGCGCCGGCTGCAGGAGCATGGGGTCGGCCTCCACCACGCCGCGCGCTGCGTCCCGGGCCTCCTCGAGCAGCGCCTCGTCGCGCGCCAGGTCGGCGAGCTTGAGGCGCGGCAGCCCGCTCTGGCGCGTGCCCCACAGCTCGCCCGGACCGCGCATCCTGAGATCCGCCTCGGCCAGCTCGAAGCCGTCGTCGGTCTTCGCCATCAGCGCCACCCGCTCGCGAGCCAGCGCCCCGGCGCCCGCGCCCGGCACCAGCACGCACACCGAGCGGTGCGCCCCGCGTCCCACCCGCCCGCGCAGCTGGTGGAGCTGAGTGAGGCCGAAGCGCTCGGCGTTCTCCACCACCATGAGCGTGGCGTTCGGGATGTCCACCCCCACCTCGATCACCGTGGTGGTCACCAGCGCGTGCACCTCGCCGGCGGCGAAGGCCTCCATCACCGCCTGCTTCTCCTCGCCCTTGAGCCGGCCGTGGAGCAGCCCCAACCGGAAGCGCGCGAGCAGCGGGTGGCCGGAGAGCCGCTCGTGCTCGGCCTCGGCGGCCCGCGAGTCGAGCCGCCCGTTCTCCTCGATGAGCGGCACCACCACGAAGGCCTGGCGCCCGGCCTCCAGCTCCCGGGCCATGAACTCGAGCACCTGCGGGAACTTCTCCTCGCCCGTCACGCGCGTCACCAGCCGGCCACGCCCGGCCGGGCGCGCGCGCAGCGTGCTCACCGCCAGATCGCCGTAGTACGCCAGCTGGAGCGTGCGCGGGATGGGGGTGGCGGTGAGCACCAGCACGTCGGGGATCACGCCCTTGCGGGCGAGCGTGGCGCGCTGGCGCACCCCGAAGCGGTGCTGCTCGTCCACGATGGCGAGCCCCAGGGCCGGCATCCTGACCTTCTCCTCTAGCAGCGCATGGGTGCCGACCACCAGCAGCGGCGCGCCGGCCTCGAGCCGGCCCGCCAGCGCGCGGCGCTCCGCCGCGGGCGTGGCGCCGGTGAGCGTGAGCACCTCCGCGCCCGCGGGGGCCGCGAGTGCGGCGAGCGTGGCGCCATGCTGGCGCGCCAGGATCTCGGTGGGCGCCATGAACGCGACCTGGTGCCCGGCTTCGAGCGCGTGCAGCGCGGCCAGCAGCGCGACCACGGTCTTGCCGCTGCCGACGTCGCCCAGCAGCATGCGCTGCATCGGCGCCCCCCGCCGCATGTCCGCCACGATCTCGGCGAGCGAGCGCTCCTGGTCGGCGGTGAGCACGAACGGGAGCGCGGCGCGCGCGCGGCCCGCGAGGTCCCCCGGCCCGGCGGTGGCGAGCCCTCGGCCCTCCTGCGCGAGCGCGCGGCGCCGCAGCTCGAGCACGGCCTGGAGCAGGAACAGCTCCTCGAAGGCGAGCCGCCGGCGCGCCGCCTGCAGCCGCTGCTCGTCGTCGGGGAAATGGATCTGGCCGAGTGCTTCACCGAGCGGCCCGAGCCGATGCGCCGCCACGACCTCGGCGGGGATCGGGTCGGGAACGTCGCCGGCCGCGGCGTCGAGCGCGAGCCGCACCACCCTGCGCATGCCGCGCGCGGTGATGCCCCGGGTGAGCGCGTGCACCGGGATGAGGCGGCCGACGTGGAGCAGGTCCTCGACCTCGCCCTCCACCACCTCGAACATCGGGTTGAGCATCCGGTGCTCGAGCGGGTCGAGCTCGCCGCTCACCAGCACGCGCGTGCCCTTGCGGAGCGTGCGGGCGAGGAAGGGCTGGCCGAAGAAGTAGAGCCCGAGCTGCACGCCGCTGCCGTCCTCGAGCGCGGCCACGAAGTCGGTGCGCCCGGCGCGCGTGCGGACCGCGGCCGCGCTGTGGATGGTGCCGTCCACAGTCACGAGCTGGCCCGGCTCCAGGTCCGCGATGCGCACGAAGCGCCGCGCGTCGAGCCAGGTGCGCGGGTAGTGGCGGATCAGGTGCTCGAGCGTCGTGAGGTCGAGGCGCTCGAAGAGCAGGGCACGCTTCGGCCCCACCCCGGGCAGGAACTGGAGCCGCGAGGCGGGTTCGAGCCGCCGCAGGCCCGAAGCGGAGCCGGGCGCGCGGGAAGCCGGCGTCGTCGGGCCGGCCCGGCGGCCCGCGAAGGGCGGATCAGGTGGCATGGCGCCGGTCACTGT
>CAYHRW010000247.1:0-4389 GCA_964359105.1 uncultured bacterium | reverse complement strand
TTCCTTATGCGGAACCCAGGTCACGGCGCCGAGCAGGGCAGATGTGCGGGCGCCGATCTGGGGACGCGGGGTGTACGACCAGAGCGTGCAAGGGGCGGGTTCCGGGAGCTGGCCTTGCGGCGCCCCGCGTCCGTTCCTACCTGCTCTCGCTCTTCTGCAGCTTACAGCCGGCGGGGACTTCGAAGCTGCCGGCGGGTGCAGGGGAGGTGGAGATGCCGATCACCTCGGTGACGACCTTGAACAGCGCACCCCCTGTCGGCCCGGTACCCGGGGCCGCCATCTCCTCTGCCTTCTTTTCGGCATGTTCCTCGGCTTTCTTCTGCGCCGATTTCGCGAGCTTGCGCCCCAGGAAGCCGCCGAGCTTCCCGGCCACGCCGCTGCCGCTGGCGACCTCCGTGCCGATGTCCTTCGCCTCCTGCTCGTCCTGCTTCTTCTCCTCGGCCCGGGCCTCCTGCCCGGCCTTCGCGCGCCCGGCCTTCGCGGCCTCGCTCTGCGCCGCGGCGGCCGACTGCGCCTGGGCCTCGGCGGCCGCGGCCACCTGGGCGCCCTCGACGGTGAACGTGCTCTTCACCGGCCAGCCCTCCAGGCCCTTCAGCTTCGACGCCATCTCCTTCATGGCGTTGCCGTACATGCGGCGCGCCATGGGAGAGATCCCGGACATCGTCATGTCGAGCCCGAGCTTCTCGGAGAACCTCCGGTAGAAGGCCATCAGCTCGTCCGCGCCGGGCGCGGCCTTCGTGAGCCACTGGTCCATGACCAGCCGGATCTCGCCCGCCTCGGCGCCCTGCTGCGGGCTCTTCGGCTTCCCGGTGCAGGTGATCACCACCTGCTCGGCCGGGAACCCGTTCACGGCCTGCTTCGCGCCGGTGCGCCGGACGTCCACCGTGAACGTCATCTCGGCGTCCTGCGGCGGCTGCTCCGCCGCGGCCTTGTCCATCTCGGCCGCGCCCTGCTCCATCATGGCGCGCATCCGGGCGAAGGTCAGCTCGGTGTACTGCTTCTTCTCGGGCTCGACGTTCCAGATCAACTCACGGTCGAGCCGGATGATGGAAACACTGGTGCGCGGCTTCTTGCCCACGAACGTCTTGAGCCGGCCGGTGTAGGTGAACTCGTCCTCGGAGCGGCTCTTGTCCCCCGCCACGATCAGCGTGCGGTTGGTGGTGCCGTCGCCGAAGCCGCCGAGGCCTTCGGAGACCGTCTTCTCCTTCACCACCACATCCGCGCCGGCCGGACAGGCCACGGCGAGCGCGAGAACCACGGCGGGGAACCACTCGCGAGGGGAGCGGCGGCCGGATGCGATGCCGAACGGCACCCGGTGCATGGGTCCTCCTCCGAAGGTGTGCCGCGGCATTATCGCCGCGGCGGGGTCGCTTGTCCAGCGCGGGCTCCTGCCCGCGGCGCGCCGGGGCCGCGCTGCCCGCTCAGCGGCGGGCCGGCTTCCACTCGGTCTCGGCCACCCCCGCGCGCATGTTGCACCAGCGCGCCATGACGAAGATCAGGTCGGCGAGGCGGTTGAGGTAACGCACCAGCCGCGGCTCGACCGCCGCCTCCTCCTGCCGCAGCGCCACCACGCGGCGCTCGGCGCGCCGGCACACGGTGCGCGCGACGTGGAGCTGCGCGCCGAGGCGCGAGCCGCCCGGCAGCAGGAAGCTCGTGAGCGGCGCCAGCTCGGAGTCGAGCCGGTCGATCCAGCGCTCGAGCGTCGCCACGTCGTCGTCACCGATGCGCTCGAGCGCCCCGAGCGCGCCGGGGTCGGGGGCCGCGAGCTCGGCGCCGAGCTGGAAGAGGCGGCCCTGCAGCGTGGTGAGTTCCGCGCGGAGCCAGCCGGCCTCATCGAGTGCACGCGCTGCCCCGAGTGCGGCGTTCAGCTCGTCCACGCACCCGTAGGCCTCCACCCGCGTCGCGTGCTTCGGCACCCGGCCGGGGCCGAGCAGGCCGGTGGTGCCGTCGTCGCCGGTGCGCGTGTAGATCTTCATCGCGCCGGAGTCTAGGTCGGGCGGATGAGCGGCACAAGCGGCGGCCGACACCGTCCCTCATCCGCGGCCACGGCCGGCGGCGGAAGGCACGACAGGGACCGTACGCGCGGCCATCAACACGCTGGCCGGGGGTTCTCGGCATCGGGTAGTCTCCCCGCTGCACCCGACGGGAGTGAACCACATGATCCCCACGATCCCCGAGCCACGGCTGACCGTCCGGCGGCTGGTCAAGTCCTTCGCGGGCACGCGCGCCGTGGACGGTCTCGATTTCGACGTGCGCCCGGGCGAGATCTTCGGCTTCCTCGGGCCGAACGGCGCGGGGAAGACGACCACGCTGCGCGCCGTCCTCGGGATCATCCGCCCGGACAGCGGCGCCGTGCGGTTCGAGGGCCGGCCGAGCCTCGACCGGAGGCGCGTGGGGTACCTGCCGGAAGAGCGCGGCCTGTTCGACGACGCCCCGCTGCTCGACACCCTGGTCTATCTCGGGACGCTGCGCGGGATGCCGCTGCGGCCCGCTGCCCGCTCCGCCGCCGAGTGGCTCGACCGCCTGGGCCTCGGCGACCGCTCCCGGGCGAAGCTCAACACGCTGTCCCGGGGCAACCAGCAGAAGGTGCAGTTCGCCGGCGCGGTGCTCCACCGCCCGGCCCTCGCGGTTCTCGACGAACCGTTCTCGGGGCTCGACCCGCTCAACCAGGAGCTGTTCCTGCGCATGATCCAGGAGCTGCGGGCGCAGGGCAGCGCCGTGCTGCTCTCGGCCCACAACCTGGACCTCGCCGAGCGGCTGTGCGACCGGTTCCTGCTCATCGCGAAGGGACGGGAGGTGCTGGCGGGCACGCTCGAGGGGATCCGCCGTGATGCCGCGCGCGGCGCGGGGGAGGTGCTGGTGGTGACCCTCCGGGATCCGCGCGGCGACGGCGCTCCCGGGGAGCGCGCCGTGGCCGTGGCGCGGGGCTGCATTCCGGACGCCGACGTGCGCGTCCGGGACGGCGCGGGGCCGGAGGCGGCGATCGAGGTCGCGGTGCCCACGGGCGCCGATCTCGGTCCGCTGCTCGGCGCCCTTGGCGCGGGCTTCGCCATCGTGCGCGTGGCGATGCGGGCGCTGTCGCTGCACGAGATTTACCTCCGGACCGTGGGACGGGAGCAGGGCGCCCCGTGCGCCGGGGAGGGAGCAGATGGCTGAGAACAGGCTCGAATGGCTGCCGGTCGCCGTCTGGGAGACCCTCCGCACCGTGCGGCGCAAGGACTTCCTGTTCTCCGTGCTGCTCACGCCGGCCTTGATCGTCGGCGTCGGCCTCGTGGTCCCGTGGTTCAAGCAGCGCGAGAGCCGTCAGGTGACGCGGATCGCCGTGGTGTCGCCCGCGGTCCCGGGCGCCGCTGCTGCGGCGCAGCTCCCGCCGCTCCAGGGCTTCGAATGGGTCATGCCCCCCGACGGGGAGCGCTCGCTCGCCGCACTCAAGCGCGCCGTGGCGGCGAAACGGGTCGAGGGCGCGGTGGTGCTGTCTGCGGGCTGGGCGGAGCACGGGCGAGTACGACTCGTGGTGCGGCGCACGGATCCCGCGTGGCGAAGCGCCCTGCTCCGGCACCTGCGGGAGCAGGCGCGCCTCCGGCGGGCCGCCGGCCTGGGCCTGGACCCGGGCGCGCTCGGGCGCATCGACGCCCCGCTCGTTCCGGAAGAGGTGCCAGCCGTGCGCGCCGGGCGCGTCTCCCGCGCGGACCGGATCGCCGCCATCGGCATGATGATGCTCACCATCATGTCGGTGCTCACGACCGGCGGCTACATGGGGATCAGCATCGCCGGTGAGAAGCAGGCGCGCGTGACCGAGGTGATCGTCTCGGCGATCCGGCCGCAATCATGGATGGACGGCAAGATCGTCGCCTTCTCGCTCATCGGCCTCACCCAGGTGGCGCTGTGGGTGGCTTCATTCGGGGTCATCGCCCTGCTGCTCGGCTGGCCGCTCCCGGCCGGTGCGCGCGCCGGCGTGCTGGCGGCATCCGCCCTGCTGTTCTTCCTCGGGCTTCTCGTCTTCGTCGCGCTCTACGCCCTGATCTACGCCACCTTGAAGGACATCCAGTCCACGTCCAAGCTGCAGGCGTACCTGATCCTCCTGCCGCTCGTCCCGATCTTCTTCCTGGGAGGCGTGCTCAAGTCACCCGACGCGCCGTGGGTCGTGGTGGTGTCGCAGGTGCCCTTCTTCGCGCCGGTGCTGCTGCCGATGCGGCTCGCGCTGGGCGCGGTCTCCGGGTGGGAGATCGCGCTCGCCGCCGTGCTGCTCGCGGCGACCGCGTGGCTCCTTCGCGGGGCGGCAGGCGCCGCGTTCCGCATCGCGATGCTCATGTACGGGAAGGAGGTCTCGCTGCCGGAGCTCTGGCGGTGGGCGCGGGAGGGTTGAGGCCGGCGGGTGCCCCCCCGGCC
>CAYHRW010000246.1:1621-4452 GCA_964359105.1 uncultured bacterium | reverse complement strand
GGGGGCGGGGGGGCGGGGGGGGGCGGGGGGGGCGCCCTGCGGGCGGGGGGCCGGCGGGCCGGGGGGGGGGGGGGCGGCGCGCGGGGGGGTGTACTTCGTGCGGGTGGCGACGGAAGGCGGGAGCTGGACCCGGCCAGTGGTGAGATTGAAGTGACGGGAGCCTTCGACCCGGAGGAACGCGTCCGAGAGACGCTCCCCTGCACGTCCGGGACCGCCCGGGGCACGTCGCTCGGCCCGGGCGGTTCGATCCTGGCGTCGGACGCCGGTGTCCCGCATGACCCCGACCCGGGCGCGCGTCCCCGGTCCGGCTGGTACTTCACCGCCGCGCTCGGATTGCAGCTGAACTGATCGCGTCCCGGACCCTGCGCGGCGGACGAGCGTCGCGGGCGGGTCACGCGCCCGGTCACGCACCGCGGTCGCGAGGCGCGTCGCCGCTCCGTCATTCGCCGCTCCGCCGTTTTCCCCGCGCGACGACCGCGTGCTAACGTGACCGCCCCAATGAGCACGCCCGTTGATCGCCCCGCCGCCGATTCGGCGGACTTAGCCGTCCCCGCGGTCGCCGAGGGAGAGGGTTGCCTCGAGATCCTCTCCGACCGGCTGCGCGAGAGCCCGGGCGTGGTCGCGATCGAGGCCAACTTCCGCGACAGCACGCTCACCGTGCGCTACGAGCCTTCCGTCGTGGCGCCCGACCAGCTCAACGCGCTGGCCGACGAGGTGGGCTCCCTGTTCGCCCAGCGGGTGACGCTGTGCGAGAGGCGGGAGACGGCCGGGGCCTGCCACGAGTGCGCGCTGCGCCTCGGTCACATGCCCGAGACCCAGGACCGGGAGTTCCGCGTCACCAGCGTGCCGGGGCGGGTCGGGATCTCGCGCAGCGTGGTGCCCGCCGAGAGCGCCGAGGTGGTGCGCCCGCTGACCGCGTCGAAGCCGTGGGGCGCCACGCTCTCGCCGGCCGAGCAGGAGCAGTACGCGAAGGGCCGCCTGATGCTCGCGCTCACCGGCGTCTGCCTCGGCGGGCTCGTCGCCGGCGTGGCGCTCGAGCGCGCGCAGGCGCCGGTGGCGTGGCACCACGTGGCCTACGCGATCTCGGCGGTGGCCGGCGGCTGGTTCGCCGCGCGCTCGAGCCTCGCGGCGCTCGCGCGCTTCCGCTTCGACGTCAACCTGCTCATGATCCTCGCCGCCCTGGGCGCCGCCGGCATCGGCTACGTCTTCGAGGCGGCGGTGCTGATGTTCCTGTTCTCGCTCAGCAACACGCTCGAGGTCTACACCATGGGGCGCACGCGCCGCGCGCTCCACGCGCTCCTGAAGCTCCGCCCCGCGCGCGCGCTGGTGCTGCGGCACGGGCGCGAGATCGAGGTGGCGGCCGAAGACGTGCAGGTGGACGAGCACGTGGTCGTGAAGCCCGGCGAGGCCATCCCGGTGGACGGCGAGGTCGCGAAGGGCGGCTCGCTGGTGGACCAGAGCAGCCTGACCGGCGAGTCCGTCCCGGTATCCAAGGAGCCCGGCGACAAGGTGTTCGCCGGGACGCTCAACCAGCAGGGCGCGATCGAGGTGCGCACCACGCGCGCGGCGGGGAACACCACGCTCGCGCGCATCGTGGCGCTGGTGCAGGAGGCGCAGGAGCAGAAGTCGCAGACCGAGGAGGTGGCCGAGTGGGTGGGCCGCTACTACACCATCGTGGTGATGGTGGGCGCGGCGCTCATGCTGTTCGTGCCGCCGCTGGTGCTCCACCACGACTTCAAGTCCTCGCTCTACCGCGCCATGACGCTGCTGGTGGTGGCCTCGCCGTGCGCGCTCGTCATCGCCACGCCCGCCACCATCCTCTCGGCCATCGCCGCCGCGGCGAGGAACGGCGTGCTGTTCAAGGGCGGGCGCTTCATCGAGGCGCTGGGCCGCGTCAGGGCCGTGGCGTTCGACAAGACCGGCACGCTCACGCACGGCCGCTTCGAGGTCACCGACGTGGTGGCGCTCGCCGGCGCCACCGAGGAGCAGGTGCTCGGCGCGGCGGCCAGCGCCGAGAAGCGCTCGCAGCATCCGCTCGCGCAGGCGGTGGTGCGCGCCGCCGAGGCGCGCGGCGTCGAGGTCGCGCCGGCCGAGCAGCTCACCTCGCACCTCGGCAAGGGGCTGGTCGCGCAGGTGGACGGCGCCCGGGTCGAGATCGGCACGCCCGAGCTGTTCGTTCAGCTCGGCATCGCGGTGCCGCCGGAAGGACTCGAGCACGTGCAGACGTTCAGCCGCGACGCCAAGACCGCGATGCTGGTGCGCCGCGGCAGCGCCTGGGGCGTGATCGCCGCGGCCGACGCGGTGCGCCCTGCCTCGCCGGGCACCGTCGCGCAGCTCCGCCGCCACGGTATCGCGTCGGTGGTGCTGCTCTCCGGCGATAGCCCGCACACGGTCGCGGCGATCGCGCGTCGCACCGCGGTGGACGCGCACTACGGCGCGCTGCTGCCCGAGGACAAGGTGCGCGTGGTCGGCGAGCTCGAGGAGAGGCACGGCGCGGTCGCCATGGTGGGCGACGGGGTCAACGACGCACCCGCGCTGGCGCGCGCCACCGTCGGCATCGCGATGGGCGGCGCGGGCAGCGACGCCGCGATGGAGAGCGCCGACGTCGTGCTCATGTCCGACGACCTCACCGCGCTGCCCTTCGCCGTGCGCCTCGCGCGGCGCGCGCGGTCGGTGGTGATCCAGAACGTCGCCATCGCCTCGGGCGTGATGCTCGCGCTCGTGACCCTGGTGTTCTTCGGCGAGCGCCTGCCGTTCGCGCTGCCGCTGTGGATGATCTCGGACGGCAACCTGCGCCTGCCGTTCGCGGTGAGCGGCCACGAAGGGAGCAC
>CAYHRW010000246.1:0-1521 GCA_964359105.1 uncultured bacterium | reverse complement strand
AAGCTGTTCGAAGGGCACATGGAGACCTGCGTCACGTCCTGCGTGCGGAGCGGCAGGGGGCAGGAAGCCCTCGGGGGACTGAAGGCCGCGCTGACCACCCTGCTCAGGCAGGTGTGAGGAGGATGTGATGAAGGAGCGCGCCGTGTTCTGGGGGTCGCTGTTCACCGGGCTGCTGGCCTCGGCCTGCTGCATCGGTCCCCTGCTGCTGGGGGCGGTGGGCCTCGGCTCGCTGGGTTTCGCGGCGGCGCTCGCGCCGCTGCGTCCCTGGTTCCTGGGCCTGACCGCGGCGCTGCTCGCGACGGGCTTCTACCACGCCTACCGCCCGCAGCGTGCCGAGGCCTGCGCCGCCGACGGCGCGTGCGCGCGGCCGGCGAGCCGGCGCGGGACGCGCGTCCTGTTGTGGGTGGTCGCCGCGCTCGCGCTCGGGCTCGCCACGTTCCCGAACTGGAGCCCCGGGCTCGCCCGTGCACGCGCGCCGCGCGCCGCGGCGGTCCCGGCCTCGGCGATCGTGACGCTCGACATCCGCGGCATGACCTGCCCGGCCTGCGCCGGGGAGATCGAAGGCGAGCTGCGCCAGGTGCCGGGCGTGGTGAGCGCGCGCGTGGATTACCCGCACGCCCGCGCGGCGGTGCGGGTGGCCGCGAGCAAACCCGACGCCGAGCCGCTTCTGGCCGCGGTCGAGAAGGCGGGTTACCAGGCGAAGGTCGCCGCGCGCTGACGCTCGAACGAAAGGAGGACGACCCATGTCCGTGCTGAAGTCCCGCGAAGGGATGGAGACCGTGGCCGCCGAGCTGGCGCGCCTGAGTCCGGAGGTGACGGCTGCCATCGCGAAGCTGCGCCAGGCGGCCTACGCGCCCGGCAAGGTGCCGAGCAGGTACAAGCTGCTCGCCGCGGCGGCCATCTCGGTGAGCATCCGCTGCGAGCCGTGCATCCGCGCCTACGTCGAGTGGGCCGGGAAGAAGGGCGCCACGAAGGAGGAGCTGGTCGAGTTCCTGGACGTCGCCATGACCATGCAGGGCTGCCCCGGCGAGGAGTGGGCGCTCAAGGCGCTGCGCGCCTGGGACGAGCTGGTGGAGGGGAAGGGCAGCGCCGCCGGCGGGAGCGCTGCTCCCACGGGCGCTGCGGGCGCCGCGCGCGAGGGCGCCGCCGGCGAAGACGAGGGCTGCTGCGCGGTGTGAGCGGCGCGCCGTCCCCGGCCGTACGTCCCGCGCTCAGAACCTCCAGCTCAGGCTCGCGTACTGCTGGTTGAAGTTGGTGGCCGTGCTGCGGTCGTGCTCCAGCGAGTACAGCAGGTAGAGCCGCCGCGCGACGTGGACGTCGGTGTCGAACCCGGTCCAGGTCACGCGCTCGCCCAGCGTGGGCGTGACCCGGTCGTTCTCCTCGCGCCTGCCGCCCGAGAACCGGTCGCTGCTCGTCGACGCCGCGGGCCTCGCCGAGCTCGAACGGGTCGTCGGGCAGCGCATCAACTACTACAACCGTCGGCGACGTCACTCAGCCCTCGGCAACCAGGCTCCGCTGGCC
>CAYHRW010000245.1:2656-4453 GCA_964359105.1 uncultured bacterium | reverse complement strand
CCGCGCCGCGCCGCCTCCAGCAGCGCGCGCGGGGCCTTCACCTCCATCGCCAGCAGCGCGTGCGCCAGCGTCTTCCCCTGCGCGTCGAGCCGCAGCGACTGCGTGCCGCCGCCGCCCAGCGATTGGTGGAGCAGGAAGTTGAGCGCCCCGAGGTTCGGCACCTCGTGCCGCTCGACCAGACCCAGGCAGATGCCCTTGAAGCGCCGCCTCACCACCGCCGCGGTGAGCGTGCGCCTCAGCCACGGGTAGATCTCGGGCGCACGGGCGATGACGCCGATGTTGCAGGTGTCGCCCTTGTCGCCGCTCCTCGCGTGCGCGAGCCGCGCGAGCGGCGCCGCGACCTGCTTCTGGCTCCCCTTCGCGCGCGGCCATTTCTCCTTCTCGAGCCGCGCCGGGCGGCGCGGCGGCACGACCGGCGTCGGCCACTCCAGCTCGCGCCGGCTGTTGCGCGTCACGATCGTGGCCTTGACGCGGTCGCGCGGCACCAGCGCCGGCCAGTACGCGACCACCTCCTGCCTCTGCGGGCGGCCGCCCGTGACCGCGACGCCCGGCGGGCCCGAGAGGATCACCGCCGGCACCATCTTCGAGAACTGCTCGATCTTCAGTTTGTCCGCGTCGCGCACCGAGAGCCGCAGCAGCACCTCGGCCGGGTCCGAGGGCGGCGCGAGCGGCCCCCAGCACGCCGAGTGGCCGATCAGCTCCGCGTGCTTCTCGGCGAACTCGAGCCCCAGCCGCTTCCAGAACAGCTCGGCGAACGCGCGCGCCTTCTCGACCGCGTCGGGCGCCGAGATGATGAGCGTGCCGCTCGCCTTCCAGCCGTCGAAGTAGGAGGCGCTCACCTTGAGCGAGCCCGGCGCCGGCCGGCCCTTCACATCCCACACGCGCACGCGCTCGCGCCCCGCCTGCTCGAGACGGATCGAGCCGAAGTCGGCGACCACGTCGGGCGTGATGTAGCCGCGCGGATCGCCCATCTCGTAGACCAGTTGCTCCTTCACGGTGCGCACGGTCACCGCGCCGCCGGTGCCCGCGTGTTTGGTCACGATGAACGAGCCGTCCGGGAACGCCTCGACCACCGGGTAGCCGATGCGGTCGAAGTTCCGCACGCGGCGCCAGTCGGTGAAGTTGCCGCCCGTGCTCTGCGCGCCGCACTCGACGATGTGGCCGGCCACGATGCCCGCCGCCAGCCGGTCCCAGTCATCCGCCTTCCAGCCGAACGCGTGGATCATCGGGGCGAGCGTGATGCCGGTGTCGGTGCAGCGCCCCGTCACCACGATCTGCGCGCCGCCCGAGAGCGCCTCGACCACCGGCCAGGCGCCGTAGTAGGCGTTCGCGGAGGACACGCGGTCGCGGATCGCGGCGAAGCGCGAGCCGTCGTCCATGTTGTCGAGCGTCACACCCGCCGCGTTCAGCTCGCCCAGCCGCTCGAGCAGGTCGTCGCCCACCACCGCCGCGACGTCGAGCGGGTGGCCGTTGCGCTGCGCCATCTCGAGCAGCGCGCCGCGGCAGGCGAGCGGGTTCACGCCGCCCGCGTTGGTGATGACCCTGGCGCCGCGCTCCGCGAGCAGCGGCAGCGCGTGCTCGACCTGCGAGACGAAGTCGCGGGCGTAGCCCGCGCGCGGGTCGCGCGCGCGCTGCTTCTGCATGATGGACATGGTGATCTCGGCTAGGAAGTCGAGCGTCACGTAGTCCACCGGGCCCAGCTCGAGCTGGCGCCGGAACTGGGACAGGTCGTCTCCCCAGTAGCCGCCGGCGTTCGCGATGCGGATCGAGTCGGGCATGGGCCTCGTGCGAGAAGGA
>CAYHRW010000245.1:0-2556 GCA_964359105.1 uncultured bacterium | reverse complement strand
CAAGGGACAGATGGAGCTCTACCTCCGCTGGCTCCAGCGGCATGAAAGGAGGGAGGGCGAGGGATCGCCGGTCGGGCTGATCCTCTGCGTGGGGAAGTCCGCGGAGCATGTCGAGCTGCTGGAGCTCGAGAAGAGCGGCATCAGGGTCGCCGAGTACCTGACCGAGCTTCCGCCGCGCCGCCTGCTCGAGGGCAAGCTCCACGAGGCTGTCCAGCTGGCGAGGGCGCGGCTGGCGGCGGGGGAGACGCGCTGATCGAGGCGGCGGGCGGACGTGATGGCGATGGGCCTGCACTCCGTCGGCCGGGCGCGCCTGCTCCTGCGTCTGCAACCGATGCTCTGCGCTCGGCTTCCACAACGCGCGCACGCACGCCAGGCACGCTCCGCGCCCGTTGCCCGCGTCCGGCCAGCGTGCTAGCTTCGCGGCGTCACTCTTCGCATGAGCTCCGATCCCGGCGCCGCCGCGCGGCCCCGTCCCATCCATCCGAGGTGCCCATGTCCTCGACCCGCTCGCTTACCTTCGCCGACGTCGCACTGCCGCGCGCCGGCGCGCTCACCGGCGCCCTGCTCGTCCTCGGCGCGAGCCTCGTCACCGCCCTCGCCGCGCAGCTCGCGTTCCCGGTGCCGTGGTCGCCCGTGCCGATCACCGGGCAGACCTTCGCGGTGCTGCTCTCGGGGTTGGTGCTCGGCTCGCGGCGCGCGTTCCTGGCGCAGGCGCTCTACCTCGCCGAGGGCGCGGCGGGCCTGCCGGTGTTCGCGGCCGGTGGCGCGGGCGCGCTCACCTTCGCCGGGCCGACCGCGGGCTACCTGCTCGCCTTCCCGCTCGCGGCCGCGCTCACCGGCGCGCTCGCCGAGCGCGGCTGGGACCGGCGCTTCCTCACCATGGTGGCGGCGATGCTGCTCGGCAGCGCGGTGATTTTCGCGCTCGGCTGCGCGCTGCTCGCCCGCTTCGTGCCGCCCGAGCGGCTGCTCGCCGCGGGGCTGCTGCCGTTCCTCCCGGGGGACCTCGTCAAGGCGGCGCTCGCGGCGCTGGCGTTCCCGGCCGCGTGGCGCTTCGCGAACCGTCACCGCGGGCCCGACGCGTGACCGTACGGAGCATCGCCGTCCTCGGCGCGGGCATCATGGGCCGGGGAATCGCCTACGTCTCGGCGCTCGGCGGCTTCCAGACCGTCGTGCAGGACACGAGCGCGCCGGCGCTCGAGAAGATGAGCGACGATCTCTCGGCCATGCTCGAGCGCGGCGTGGCCACGGGCAAGGTGGACGACGCGGCCGCGATCGCGGCGCGGAGCCGGCTCTCGACCGCGCGTTCGCTCGAGGACGCGGTGCGCGACGCCGATCTGATGATCGAGGCGGTGCCGGAGGACATCGGGCTCAAGGTCGGGGTCTTCGCTGCGCTCGACCGCGCCGCGAAGCCGTCGGCGATCCTCGCCTCGAACACGTCGTCCCTCTCGATCACGGAGATGGCGGCGGCCACCGCGCGCCCGCGGCAGGTGGTGGGCATGCACTTCTTCAACCCGGTCCCGCGCATGAAGCTGCTGGAGGTGGTGCGCGCGCTCGAGACCAGCGACGAGAGCGTCGCGACGGCGTGCGCGGTGGGTGAGACGATGGGCAAGGAGTGCGTGGTGGTGCGGGAGTCGCCGGGATTCGTGACGACCCGCATCAACGCGCTCATCGGCAACGAGGCGTTCACCATGCTGCAGGAGGGCGTGGCGAGCGCGCGGGACATCGACAAGGCGCTCAAGCTGGGACTCAACCACCCGATGGGGCCGTTCGAGCTGGTGGACCTAGTGGGGCTCGACACGCGTCTCGCGATCCTCCGGTTCCTGCACCGGACGCTGGGCGAGAAGTTCCGCCCGTGCCCACTGATGGAGCAATACGTCGCCGCCGGCCGGCTGGGCCGCAAGACGGGCCGCGGCGTCTTCGACTACACGGAATCATGAGCCCCTCGAAGAAGCGCGCGGCGCGGAAGCCGAAGCGCAGGCGCGCCGCGGCGAAGCGTGCGACCGGCAGGGCCACGGCGAAGAAGGTCGCGAAGAGGCGCGTGGTCCGCGGGATCACGGCGAAGAAGGTCGCGCCGAAGCGCCCCGCCGCGCACCGGCCAGCGCTCGGGCTGGTGCCGCGCCGCAGGCCGGCGCGCAAGCCCGTGCGGAAGCCGGCGTTCCCGCAGCGCGCCCGCGCCTCGGGCAAGCAGCTCGTGCTCTTCGAGCTGATGCGCGCGCGCGCCGCGCTCCACGGCGCGATCCAGGGGCTCACGGCCGCCGCCGCCGAGCGGCCGCTGGCCGCGGGCAAGTGGAACGCGCGCGAGACCGTGCTGCACCTGGTGGCGCGCGACCAGGCGCGGCTGCGCGAGTTCGAGCGCACGCTGCGCGGCACGCGCGCGTCGTGGACGGGCCGGGACGAGGCGGCGTGGGTCACAGCCAACGCGCGCGACCTCGAGCCGCTGCGCCGCCACGGCTGGGACCAGGCGGTGCGCCTGCTCCACGCCACGCGCGGCGAGCTGATGGACGCGGTGGAAGCGGTGCCGGAGGAGCCGGCCGAGGTGTGGAGCGCGGAGCATCC
>CAYHRW010000244.1:0-4455 GCA_964359105.1 uncultured bacterium | reverse complement strand
TGGGCTGGCCCGAGGACTGGGGCCTGCCCACGCACGGCACGCCATGGTGAGAAGCGCGGGGCCGGAGAACAGCTCCGCCCGGGCGATCGTCCGGGGGGACCGGAGCGTGATGCCCACGCCGGGCGGCCCGGTGGTGGTGAAGCTGGGTGGTCGCTCGCTCGAGGCGAACAAAGGCGCCGGCGCGGGTCCGGGCACGCCGGCGCTCCGGGAGCTGGCCGCCGAGCTGGCGGCGCTCTCCGGCAAGCTGCTGCTCGTCCACGGTGGCGGCGCGGAGGTGAGCGCCTGGTGCGGACGGCTCGGGCTCGCCCCGCGCTTCGACGGCGGCCTGCGCGTCAACGACCCCGACACGCTCGAGGTGGCGGCCGCGGTGCTGGCCGGACTCGCGAACAAGCGCCTGGTCGCCCTGCTGCGCGCGCACGGCGTGGACGCGGTCGGGCTCTCGGCGCTCGACGGCGGCATCGCGGAGTGCGGGCCGCACCCCGACGCCGGCCGCCTCGGGCTGGTGGGCGCGGTGCGCGAGGTGAACGCCGCGCTGCCCGCCGCGCTGCTCGCCCAGGGCTACACGCCCGTGCTGGCCAGCATCGGCGCCTGTGGCGGGCAGCTCCTGAACTTGAACGCCGACGACTTCGCCGCCGCGCTCGCCGCCGCGCTGCGCGCTCCCGCGCTGCTGCTCCTGAGCGACACGCCCGGGCTCGGCCTCGACGGCGCGCTGGTGCCGCGGCTCGACGCCGCCGGCCTCGACGCCGCGCTCGCGCACCCCGAGGTCACGGGCGGCATGCGCCCCAAGCTGCTCGCCGCGCGCGCGGCGCTCGCAGGCGGCGTCGCGCGCGTCGCGATCGCGCAGTGGCAGGGCCCCGGCACGCTGCGCGGGTTGCTCGACGGCAGCGGCACGGGCACCACCATCATGGCTGCCGTGCCAGCAGAGGCTCCCCGTGGCTGACGCGATCGCCACGGCCCCGGCCGTGCTCGCCGCGCTCGCCGAGGAGGAGCTCGCGCTCTTCGCGCCCGTCTATCCTCTCCCGCGGCTCGAGATCGCCTCCGGGAGCGGGGCGTTCGTGCGCGACGCCGCGGGCCGCGAGTACCTCGACTTCGTGAGCGGCATCGCGGTGAACGCGCTGGGCCACGCGCCCGCCGGCATCGCGCGCGCGGTCGCCCGCCAGCTGCGGACGCTCGGGCACTGCTCGAACCTGTTCGCGAACCTCCCGGCGCTGGAGCTGGCGCGCGCGCTGGTGCAGGCGACCGGCTACGAGCGCGTGTTCTTCTGCAACTCCGGCACCGAGGCGGTCGAGGCCGCGCTCAAGTTCGCGCGGGCCCGCGCGCGGGCGCGCGGGTCGAACGCGCGCGACGTGCTGGCCTTCCGCGGCGGCTTCCACGGGCGCACCGCGTTCGCGCTTTCCGCCACCTGGACGCCCGCGTACCGCGAGCCCTTCGAGCCGCTGATGCCGGGCGTGCGCTTCGCCGACTTCAACCGCGTGGACCAGCTCGACGCGGTGCTCGACGAGGGCGTGGCCGCGGTGATCGTCGAGCCGGTGCAGGGCGAAGGCGGCGTCATCCCCGCGACGCGCGAGTTCCTCCAGGCGCTGCGCGCGCGCACCGCGGCGCTGGGCGCGGCGCTGGTCCACGATGAGGTGCAGTGCGGCATGGGGCGCTGCGGCCGGCTGCTGGCCTCCGAGGACTACGGCGTGCGCGCCGACTACGTGGTGCTCAGCAAGGCGCTGGGCGGCGGGCTGCCGCTGGGCGCGGTGCTCATGACCGCGGAGGCGGCGCAGGCGCTCCAGTCCGGGATGCACGGCTGCACCTTCGGCGGCGGCCCGGTGGCGGCCACGGCCGGCGCGTACGTGCTGGAGCGGGTGAGGAAGCCCGGCTTCCTCGCGCGCGTGCGCCGGCTGGGGCGCGCGCTCGGCGCAGGGCTCGAGCGGCTGGTGGCGCGCCACGCGTCGCTCGCCGAGGCCCGCGGCGCCGGGCTGCTGCGCGCGGTCGAGATCGCGGCGGAGGCGCCCTACGACCCGCCGGCGCTGGTGGCGGCGGCGCGCGCGCACGGGCTGCTGCTGGCGCGCGGCGGCGAGCGCGCGGTGCGGCTGCTGCCGCCGCTCACCGTGACCAACGAGGAGATCGCTCTGGCCCTCGAGCGGCTGGAGCGTGCGATCGCGGAGCTCGAAGCGGGAGGTGAGCAGGGATGAGCGCGAAGCGCAAGGTGAAGAAGGCGGTGCTGGCCTACTCGGGCGGGCTCGACACCAGCATCATCGTGCCGTGGCTCAGGGAGCATTACGGCTGCGAGGTGGCCTGCTACTGCTCCGACGTGGGACAGGGCGCGGAGCTCGACGGCCTCGAGGAGAAGGCGCGCAGGATCGGCGCGAGCGAGGTGGTGGTCGAGGACCTGCGCATGCCGTTCGTGCGCGACTTCGCGTTCCCGGCACTGCGGGCCGGAGCGGTCTACGAGGGCCGCTACCTGCTCGGCACCGCGCTCGCACGCCCGCTCATCGCCTCGCGCCAGGTGTGGTGCGCCGAGCGGCTGGGCGCCGACGCGCTGGCGCACGGCTGCACCGGCAAGGGCAACGACCAGGTGCGCTTCGAGCTCACCTACCGCGCGCTGGCCCCGCATCTCGCGGTGATCGCGCCGTGGCGCGAGTGGGACATCGTCTCGCGCGAGGACGCGCTGGCGTACGCGAAGCGCCGCGGCATCCCGGTGGCGCAGACCGCGAGCGACCTCTACTCGCGCGACGGCAACCTCTGGCACCTGTCGCACGAGGGCGGCCCGCTCGAGGATCCGGCGACCGCCGCGGTCGAGAGCATGTATCGCATCACCGCCGCGCCCGCGAAGCAGCCCGCGCGGCCCGAGACCGTGACGGTCGCGTTCGAGGCCGGCCGGCCCGCGGGCCTGAACGGCCGCGCGCTCGATCCCGTCACGCTGGTCTCCGAACTCAACGCGCTCGCCGGCCGCCACGGCGTGGGCCGCGCCGACCTGGTCGAGAGCCGGCTGGTGGGCATGAAGTCGCGCGGCGTCTACGAGACGCCGGGCGGCACCGTGCTCCACGAGGCGCTCGAGGACCTGTGCCGCGTGGTCCTCCCCCACGACCTGCTGCGCACGCGCGCCGAGCTGGCGCCGCGCATGGCGGACCTGATCTACGCCGGGCAGTGGTTCACGCCGCTGCGGCGCGCGCTCCAGGCGTTCGTGGACACGGCGCTCCAGTGCGCGACCGGCGAGGTGTCGGTGGAGCTCCACCGCGGGCAGGCCCGCGCCATCGCGCGCTCGAGCCCGCAGTCGCTCTACCGTCCCGACCTCGCCTCGTTCGACATGACCGGCTACAACGCCAAGGACGCCGAGGGCTTCATCCGCCTCTTCGGCCTGCCGCTGGCGGTCGCGGCGCGGCGCGGGATGGAGAGCGGGGATCCGGCGCCGACGGGCGCGGAGGCCCCGGGGGCGGGCGCGAGGAGCGGTGCCGTGCCGCCGTCATCGAAGTCGAAGAGCCCGGCGGCGGCGGGCGCGAAGGCTGCGGCGCCAGGCGCGACGGCGGCAACACCGGGTACGGAGGCCGCGGCGCCAGGCACGAAGGCGGGCGCGCCGCCCGCGCTCGAGGTGGACCATGTCGGCTGACGAGGTGTGGCGAGGCCGGCTCGCAGCCGGTCTCGACCCGCGCGCGCAGGCGCTCAACGACTCGCTGCCGGTGGACCGCCGCCTGTGGCCCGAGGAGCTCGCTCTGTCGCGCGCCTGGGCGCAGTCGGTCGCGGAGGCCGGGGTGCTCTCGCCCGCCGGGCTCGATGCGCTGCTCGCCGCCTGCGATGCGCTCGAGTCCGACCTCGCCGCGGGCGCCGTCGCGCTGGCGGGCGAGGACGTGCACTCGGCGGTCGAGGCGGCGCTGGCCGGGCGCTGCGGCGATCCGGCGCGCCGGCTCCACACCGGCAGGAGCCGCAACGACCAGGTGAGCACCCTGCTCCGGCTGCGCGTCATGCGGCTGTGCGACCAGGCCGTGGAGGGTGTGCGCGAGCTGGAGCGCACGCTCACTGGCCAGGCGCGCGCCGCCGGCGCGCAGGCGGTCGCGGCCTACACGCATCTTCAGCCCGCCCAGCCGGTGCTGCTCGCGCACTGGTGGCTCGCGCACGTCGCCGCGCTCGAGCGCGACGAGGCGCGCTTCGAGGCCGCGCGCGAGGCCGCCGACCTGATGCCGCTCGGCGCCGGCGCCGTGGCCGGCACGCCGCTCGTCTTCGATCGCATCGCCCTGGCATCGCGCCTCGGCTTCAGCCGCCTCGCCGTGAACAGCCTCGACGCCGTCGGCGACCGCGACTTCGCGCTCGAGTACCTGAACGCGGCCGCCGTGCTCGCCGTGCACCTCTCGCGCCTCGCCGAGGACCTCGTGCTGTGGTGCTCGCCCGGCTTCGGCTGGCTCGCCGCGCCCGACGGCTTCTCGACCGGCTCGAGCCTGCTGCCGCAGAAGCGCAACCCCGACCTCTTCGAGC
>CAYHRW010000243.1:0-4461 GCA_964359105.1 uncultured bacterium | reverse complement strand
CGCGAGACCGTGCGGCAGGCTACCGCACCCGCCGCACGGTCGCAGCCGCTACTCGAATGCGATCACGCGAGTGCTTCCCTTCCACCGACCGGCCGTGATCCGGACCAGGTACACGCCGGCGCCGAGCGACCGTCCTCCCGACTTGTGGACTGAGAACGGCACGGTGTAGGTCCCGGCCTCCTGGACCTGGTCCACCAGGGTGCGCACCCGCTGTCCGGTAACGCTGTAGACCTCGAGCCGCACCGTGGATCGCTCGGGCAGCGCGTAGGTCAGCGCCGTCGCGCCGCGGAACGGGTTGGCTCCCGCGAGACCGAACCGGAAGGCCTGCGGGTGCCCGGTTCCCTGGGACGAGGTCGAAGCCATCACCCGCTCAGACCCGTCGGCGGCGACGCCGGCGAGACGGTAGTAGGCGAGGAGTGCGTCCGCGCCCACGTCCACGTAGCGGAACTCGCCGCCGCTCCCCATCGGGATCGGGTCGCGGTTGACCCGCTCGAAGGCACCCGCGGGGCTGCTGCCGCGGTAGATGTTCCAGGACATCACGTCGCCGCCGCCGTGTGCCGACCAGAGCAGCTCCACCCCCTGCTCCACCGGCCGCGCTTCAAAGCGCCCGACCAGGGTTGCCGTCGCCTGATCGCACAGGGCTGCGGTCTGGCACGACGCTACGTCGCCGGGGCCGGGCAGGTCGGGCGCGGTCGCCTGCCACGTGAAGAGGTCGTTGGCGGTCGGGGTGCAACCTTCGGGGAAGCGCGCCACCACCGAGATGGATGCCGAGGCATTCGGGCTGACCGGGCCCAGCGGCTGGTTGAGCGGGCCGCCTACGAGCCATCCGTTGGCGTCGCTGAGGGTCACGTTGAACGTGCGTGGCGCCGTGCTCGGGTTGTTCACGCTGAAAGTGAGCTGGTGGTCACCGGGCACGTCCGTGAGCGTCGCGGGACAGGTCGCGGTGTGCGGCTTGCAGTCGCTGTTGCCCTCGACCGTGTAGTTCTGGCTCGCCGAGGCGTTGTCGAGCGTGGTGATCAAGCCGCTGCACAGCGTTCCGGCCAGCAGGCGCACTTCCCCGACGATCGTGCTCATCACCTGCGCCGGCTGCGGGTCGCCGACCAGGCCCGGGTCAATCGCGATGCGGATGGTGCCGTCGGGGGTGTACGACCCGCCGGTAGCGAGCGTCCCGTCCTGGGTCTGGATGCTGCCTTCCACGTGCCCGTACGCGAAGTCCGGCAGCACCGTCGGATCGCAGGTGTTCATCTGCACGAACTTCCGCGGGTACGGGTCGCCGGCCGTCGGGTCGTTCCAGAGCACCGTGTAGAGGGTGTTCAAGGGCAGCGAGCTGAGGTCCGCGACCTTGATGGTGAACACCAGCCTCCGCACTCCGTCGCCCAGGAAGGGCTCGGCGATCCAGACGTTCTGGAGATCCTGCGTGGCGTCGCCGGGGGCCGTCACGTCGCCGGTCGGGTCGGAGATCACCTGGATGCCCGGCTCGATGCAGCGGCTGGCCACCGGCTGCGCCGTCGTGCACCCGTCGAGCAGCGTCGGGCAGGGCCCGCTGTTGTCGGCGATGGTCTTCCCCGCGATGGCCGAGGCGCCCGCCACCTGCTTGGTGAGGAAGATCCCGCCGGCGCCTCCGTAGCTGACGAGCGACGAGCCGTCCACCGGGTTCACGTCCAGTTCCTGACACTCAAGGAGGTCCCGGCAGCAGGCGCAGCCCAGGCCGTCCTCGCACACCACGCCGGTGTGCACCACGTGATCGCTCACGCGGGCCTGCTCGAATACCGGCAGCGGGTCGAGTGCGTTGCTGCAGCGGGCGTGGAAGTAGTGCCACTGCGCGCCCGGATCGGTCGTGCTCGAGGATGTGGTGCCGTACCAGGCCACGACGATCCGGCCGCCCGAGCCCGCGTCAATCATCGGAAGCACGCAGCTCTTGGTCGCGGCACCGTTGTTGACCCGGACCGGCGCCGTCCAGGTCGGGGTGTTGCTGGTCTTGATATCGGCCGAGCCGCTGTAGAACACGTTCTGGCCGTCGGCCCACACGGTGTAGACGTTGCCCGCCTCGTCCACCGCGACCCAGCTGAAGATGTGGTCGTACGTAGCCCCGGGCGGCCCGGCGAACACCAGAGTGGACGTCCAGGTGAGGCCGAAGTCGCGCGACACCGCCACGTAGACCTTGTGCCCGGTGCTGCCCTGCGTCGTCAGCACGTAGCCGTGGTAGACGTTGCCCTGCCCGCCGGGGCCTGCCGCGGGCACCGCGGCGCCGGGCCGCTGGTCGGCGACCATGTTGCCGAGCTGCGTGGCGAGCGTCGTCCCGACCACGTCGTCGTAGACCGGGATCGGCGCGCCGAATGTCAGCCCGGCGTCGTCGGAGCGCGCGCAGAAGAGCTGGTTGCCGGCGTTGAGCGATCGCCACGACAGATACAGCGTCATGGCGCCGTAGGCCGCGTTCCACTGCCGGTCGTTCACGGGCACCGGGTCGGAGATCACGACGGGCACGAAGGTGTTCCCGCCGTCGGCCGAGGTGGACGAGGTGATGTTCGCGAGCGTGAGGCTCGACGTGTAGATGTTGTAGAAGCCGAGCGGGTTCTTCTCGGGCGCGACCTCGATGTCGGTGTCGCCCCCGCCGGCGCCGGCGTCCGGGTTGTCGAGGAAGACCGGCGACTGGGCGCACACGTCGGTCGTTGGAATCTTCCACAGCCCGATGCCGCCGCCGAGCCCGGCGATCCCGGTGACCCATGCGTTGCCCTCGGGGTCGAAGCGCACCGCGGGCTCGCCGTCGCCGCCGTGATCGAACACCGCCGACTGCCCTTCGAGGTGCTTGTTGCAGGTGAACGCGTCACTGCTCGGGAAGTACTCCCCCTGCCCCAGACCACCGGTCGGGCGCGGCCCCAGGGTGATCGTGCCGGCGAAGCTCTCGTTCGCCGTCGAGAACGCCAGCACCCGGATGCGGTAGACCGTGGTGCCGACCGTGGGCGTGAAGACGATGATCTCCGGGTCGCTCGAGCTCGCCGACGACTGGATCGTCTGGTTGTTGCCGGGGTTCTGGAGATAGACGTCGAAGTCGTTCTGTGCCGTCGGCCACTCGACCTTGATCGTGACCACGTGGTCGGGGTTCGCTGCGAGATAGGCGGCGTCCACCGTGACCGTGAGCGCGTAGTCGTCGCAGCTGTTGGGGAACAGCGAGCAGTCGGGGTCGCCGAGCTGCGGTGACGGGTTGACGCTGGTGAACGGACCGGCGTGGTAGGTGAGCGTAAGGTTCGAGGGCGAGAGCGTTCCGCTCGACGGAATCCCGGCGGTGGCGATCGTGACCGCGGCCGCCAGCAGAAGCGTACTGATCCAGACAGGTCGCAACGTTGGCATGGTCCTTCCTCCAGTGTGATCGTTGGTGCGATGTCGCCCGCGCGTCGCGGGAGCCACGGGCCAGGCCGGCAGGACACGGGCTCTTTGAAGCCGGTGCCTTCTTCGGGTCTCACCCATGAGCAAGTTCGCAGGATCGGCTTGACCCGGGCTTGACCGGGAGGGGGGACCCACGCTCCGGCTTGCAGTTGGGCGACCCGAGATGGGCTGCTGCGGGGTCCGGGGCCGATGCCAGCCGGCCTCTCAGGTCGCGACAAGGGGTGCGGGACGCGGTGCCCGCGCCCACTCGCGCCTGCTTGCGAGCCCCTACTCGGAGGTGTCGGCAGGTGCCGCCGAGGGGACGGAGCTCCGGGTGCCACCCCGGGACAACGACACCGAGGATACGTACAGGGAGTCTGAGCCGCGTGCGCTCACCAGGTAGCGCTCGCCTCCATCCGGAGGCGTGACGTACCAGGTGAAGATGTAGTAGCCGCTCCGCTGCGCGTCCTTGAGGTCGGCGATGTCGCCGTAGCGGATGCGGCGGCCCTCCTTGCGCGCGAATCCCGTGACCCAGCGCACCCGCCAGTCAGGGCCATAGCGCACGACGAGGTAGCCGTAGCGGCGGTTGCGGAGCGCCCAGGACTGCTTCGGGGTCCCGGCACCCGCCACGACCGTCCCGATCCGGAGCAGCCGACGTTGCACTTCATGCTCGGGCATGTCGAGTCGGACGCCGAGCAACTCAGTCGGAGGTCGCTTGGCCGCGCCTGCTGGTCCGGCGGCGAGGGTGACGGTCGTGGCGAGCGCGAGCACGATCCGCGCGAAGCGATGGACATTCATGCGGCGGATCGTAGCAGAGGATTCCGCGTCGCCACCAGCTCCCGGCGCGGAACCGCGCTCCCCAGGAATCGCGAGCCTCGACCATCAGAGCTGGGGCAAGGTCATGAGCGCGTCTCCGGCGCCGTCGGGTGCGGCGGCGGTCCCGGACGTGTTCACCCCGCCGCTGACGAGGGCGTGTTCGCGCTGGGGTAGCTCGGCCAAGCTGCGAAAGCGGAGCGGGTGCTGCCGGCGGCGGCGAGCAGGGATGCCACGACACCGAGGATCGGGAGCGAGTGGTACCGCCACCTGGCGACCTCCCCG
>CAYHRW010000242.1:0-4475 GCA_964359105.1 uncultured bacterium | reverse complement strand
CGCGACTGGTGGATCACATCCCGGGCAAGGGCGAGGTGCGGGTGCGCTACTACGGAGCGTACGCGAGCCGGCGGCGGGGCTGGTGGCGACGGCGTGGCGTGGTGCTCGCCGGCACGGGGCGCGAGGACGCGCACGACCGACAGCGCGAGGTGGAGCCGTGGCCGGCGCTCCAGGCGAGGCGGCGGCGCTGGGCGGAGCTGCTGCGGAGGGTGTTCAAGGTGGAGGTCGAGGTGTGCCCGGACCCACCTGCGGTGGGTGCCCCGCGGCGGCGAGATGCGGAACGCAGGGTTTCGTGACCGAGCACGCGGTGATCACGCGCATCCTCGCGCACCTCGAGCGGCGCGGCGTTGAGGCGCGCGCGGGACCGTGGGCGGGGGCGGCGGAGGGGTAGAGCGGCCGCGTAGCGTCATTGCGGCACGGCCCAGCGAATCGAGGCGCAGACGAGCCTCCAGCGGGAGCCGGTCGGACCGGCGAGCTGCCGGGCCGGGGGTGGGCGAGGTGCGCTCGGCGAGGCCGGGAGGCTGCCGGGCGATGACGGACGGGCGGCGCGGCGGCCGGTCGGAGGGCGCCGCGCGGGGTGCCGAGGGCCGATGGGCGCGCTCCAGCGTGGCGGCGCGGGGGAGAAGGCCCTTGGCGGTGGCCGGGACCGGGCCTATCATCACGGACGCGCTAAGCAAATTCTTATCCGTAAATTTCTATCCGTCTGCGCCGAGGACCCGACCTTCTTCGTCACGCGCTTCCGCGAAGCGCTCAACACGGAGCCCTTCGCTGCCCTGACGCTCAAGCCCGAGCTGACCATGCTGGGCCGCAGCTACTCTTCCGGCTTCGAGTCGGACCTGGAGGAGTGGCTCCTCAACCGTCCGCGGCGCACCGTGCTCAATCCGGCGTGGCCCTGGGCCATCTGGTACCCGCTGCGCCGGGTCGGGGCCTTCGCGCGCCTGTCGCAGCAGGAGCAGAGCGCCATCCTGAGGGAGCACGCCACCCTCGGCCGCAGCTATGGCGACGCCGACCTGGCCCACGACATCCGCCTGGCCTGCCACGGGCTCGACACCCGCGACAACGACTTCGTCATCGGCCTCGTGAGCCGCGACCTCCACCCGCTCTCCCACCTGGTGCAGACGATGCGGAAGACGGCCCAGACCTCCGAGTACATCCAGAGCCTGGGCCCCTTCTTCGTCGGTCACGTCCTCTGGCAGAGCCCGGCGCGCTGAAGCCCGGCTTCGCCCGGCGCCGCAGCCCATGCGCTTCCTCGGCCGCGGCCTCGATGTCTTCCGCGGGCGCAACGGGCGGTAGCCGTTGCGCGGCGTCCTTCGGCGCCGTCCTCGTCGTCGTCCCGTCGGCCATCGTGAACACCCCGGCGCTGCTGGCGGGCGAGCAGATCCGGTTCCTGAGGAAGCATGCGTGGAGAACGGGCACACCAGGCATCTCGGGCGGGCGGCGGCCGCGGGCCCCGCGATTCCGGTTCCACCGAAGCCACTGGCGCCTGGCCGCCTGAACGGTGTTCGGCGCGCGATGCGCATGCGGTGGAGGAGCGCCCGGGCGCCAGTGGTTTACCGGGAGAGCTCTTCTTCGATGGGGCAGTAGTCTCTTCCGGGTGGCAAGCGCTCCAACCGGATACCACTGGTGTCGGTGAGGTAGGCGTAGCCGATCTCCTGCCACGTGTTCCCGGGGTCCAGCTCTTCATGCCGCCGGCGCCTGGCCGCGCGATCCTCGGAGCGGATCATGCGCAGGTGATAGATCACGACGTCCACGGGAGGGAAGCCGCCGGCCGGGTTGGCATTGAGGGGGGCCCACGTCCCGTGGTGGCCCCTGGCGTCGAGCTCAGGATCGGGACGCCATCGGAAGAGTCTGGCACGCAGCTTCGTTCCCCAGATCCCGTCGGCGCGGTACTGGTCGGGAGCGTTCCACAGCTCCCGTAACGTGACGGCGCACGCCGCCACGCCCCGGCGCTGGGCCCAGCCGATCGCGCTCAGGGCACGGGTGTGGAAATGGCGCTCCACGCGTTCGTCGGCATCGAGGGCGATGAGCCACTCGGGCTGATGCCTCCCGGCGGCCTCCAACAGCCTGCGCCGATTGCCGGGCTCATCCCACACGTGCGGCTCTCTTGCCGGCAGCCTGACCACTTCCAGGACGTTGCGCTGTTTCTCCAGGAATTCAGCGGAGCCGTCGCTGGATCCGTCGTCCAGCGCAACGATACCGTCCACATGCGGAGAGATGTTCTCGATGTACCCGGGCAGGTATTTCATCTCGTTGCGGCAGACGAGCAAGGCATGAAGTGTGGGAGTGCGCACCGGCGCACCCCCTTCGTGCCTGGCCGAATCAAGGCGCGCTCCCACGGCCGCGGCGGCCGTGGCGAGGAGCCTGTGCGGCAGGGAAAGGACGAGCGGCCATCGGTCTCGCGGCCGGGTCCCCGCCCACGTCCACCGCAGGCCATTGAGGAAGCTCTGCCTGATTTCCCGTGTCGCGCGAGCGACTGCGGCGTCGCCCCAGATCATGCGGTACGCGCGGACCGTGCGCCCGCCTCGATGGTACTGGTCACGGATCAGGGAGAGGATCGTGGTGGGATGGCGGTGGCCCGTTCGTACATCGCGGGCGGCGTACGGGACCACATCGGGCCCCAGGCGCTCCCGGAACTCGGTATCCTCCCCGGTTCGCAGGTCTTCGCGGAACGGCCCGTACTGTTCGAACAGCGTGCGGTCATAGGATCCGCTGTACTGCAGCCACAGGGATGGCGGGGTGCCGGGCAGGCGGCGACCGAACAGCATGACGTGCGAGGCAACCGCCGACATCGCGTAGGGACGGGGATTGGTCATGGGCGCAGACACAAGCTGCGCGCCTGCCCGGTGGGCGCGTAGCCTGCCGCTGACCCATCCGGGCTCCGCCAGGCAGTCACAGGCAAGAAAGGCGACATAGGGCGCGCTGGTCGCCTCGATCCCCAGGTTGCGCGCGCCTCCCGGATAGAGCACTTCCTTGCGCGTGATGACGGGCACATCGATCCCGGCGGCGCGCAGCAGGCTCTCGGGATCGCCTCCGCCTGAGTTGACCACGACGAGCTCGACCGGTTCATCCTGGGCGAGGAGCGAGCGTACTGCGTTCACCAGGTAGGCGGGGCTTCGCAGGCTTATCACCACGCAGGCGAGCTGGCGGTCTGCCGTCACCGGACAGCCCGAGCCCGGCGCGCCAGGCCCCACGCCTGGCCGAGCATCCGAAAGAGCTCGCGCTGGCGGTCGAACGCGTCGTCCCGCAGGAGCAGGGTCCGACCCAGGCACCGGGCCGCAGCAGCCATCGCCGCCCGGTACCTCCATCGCGGGACGCCGAACAGGCGCGGCGCCGGGGCGAAGTGCAGAATCCTCGCCTCGGCCTCGCCGTACCTGAACGCCCACTTCCGGAAATACGCCTTGTGCATACGCTCCGGCGCCACCGTGTGCCAGACGAGCAGCGACGGGTCGTACATGACCTTCCAGCCTTTCTCTACCGCCCGCTGCACCACATCGGTATCCTCACCCGGGGCATGTTTGTCGCCCACCGGCCCCAGCGCGGTGTCGAACCCCCCGAGCGATTCGAGCACGGCCCGTCGGAATCCCATGTTCCCGCCCCACACGGCCGGCAGACCTCGGGCGGGCGCCGCGATGGCCTGAGGCCGCCCGAAGTCCATGAGCCCGAGATTCTGCTGCGCACTCTCGTTCCTCGCCAGCCAGCGCGGCGGCGGCACCGGCCACTTCAGGAGGATGCGCCCCCCGACGCCGTCCGCTCCCCACCGCGCCACGGCGAGTACGGCCGAAGCGACCCAGGCGCGACTGGTCAGGACATCGTCGTCGGTGAACAGCAGGAAGTCGTGCGTGGCCAGGGCGATGCCGGCGTTGAGCGCGTGGCTCTTGCCCGCCTTTCCCTCGAAGAGATAGCGGACGGGCACGCTCGCGGTCCTGCCGAATTCCTCCACGACCCGCGGCGTGTGGTCGCGCGAGTTGTTGTTAACGACCACGATGTCCCACCGCAGCCCGGGCGGCACCTCCTGCGCGCCCAGCGTGGCGAGGGTTGCCCGCAAGCTGTCGGCGCGGTTGCAGGTCGGGACCACGACGGTGACTCCCGCGCCGGGCATGGCCCCGGTCGGGCTGATGACGGCGCTCATGCCGCCAAGTTACGTTTGGCGGGTATACGGGTCAATGATTCCGTCGCGTGTATCTGCGGTTCAGACACTACCGGTCGGCCAGAGGCCCACTTGCGCCCGCGACCGCCGCCGCCGCCGCTGAAGCTGGATGGGGGCGCCCGAAGCGGGACCGATGAGCCATGCGGGTAGTCCGGCCAGACTGAGCCGACGCGCGTTCTCCGTGGCGCGCAGCGGAGGCCGCCAGGTCAGGAGGGCGGTTGCGACGGCCTGTGCCGAGAGCCGGCGAAGGTCTGCGCCGGCGTCGATCGGAGCTTTCCGGACGCCCCCTCGGTCCCGGTGTCCGCAGCCTACGCGACCGCACAGCTCG
>CAYHRW010000241.1:0-4487 GCA_964359105.1 uncultured bacterium | reverse complement strand
GCGCACGCGCATCTCGTGCCCGGGCTGCGGCCGCAACGACTACGTGAGCTGGCCCGCGGAGCAGGGCACCTACCACTGGAAGTGCTTCAACTGCCACAAGGAGTTCGACCTGCAGCGCAAGCGGGCCCATTAGCCGGGGCTCCCGCCCCGGCCGGCCGCGCCCCGCCTGCCCGGGAGCACCATGAAGACGAAGTCGCTGCTCGCGGTCCTGCTGCTCGTGCTTCCCCTCGCCGCGCGCGCCGGGACCACAGCCTCCGACCCGAAGGCGGTGGCCATCGCCGATGAGGTCATGAAGGCGCTCGGCGGCCGCGAGCGCTGGGACGCCCTCGCCGGGCTGCGCTGGAGCTTCGAGCTCGCGGTGAACGACACGGTGCGCTCCAGCCGCCGCCATGCCTGGGACAGGCGGAGCGGCTGGCACCGCGTCGAGGGCAGGACCCGCGCGGGGCTCCCCTTCGTCTTCATCCACAGGGTGGGCGGGAGCGACGGGAAGGCGTGGATGGACGGCACGCCGATCGCAGGCGACTCGCTGAAGAAGCTCATCACGCGCGCGCAGTCATTGTGGGTGAACGACACCTACTGGATGCTGATGCCCTACAAGCTGAGCGACCCGGGCGTGACGCTGAAGGACGCAGGCGACACCACGCTGGCCGGGACCACCTGCGACCGCATCGCGCTCTCGTTCGACCAGGTGGGCGAGACGCCGGGCGACCGCTACTGGGTCTACGTGAACCGCGTGAGTCACAGGGTCGAGCGCTGGGACATGGTGCTGCAGGGCGACCAGCCGCCGCCCAGGACCTACACTTGGGAAGGCTGGGAGGAGCACGGCGGGCTGTGGTTCCCGACCGCGCACCGGCAGGGCAACGCCGTCGTCTACACGCGCCGGGTGGAGACGGTGGAGAAGTTCCCGGCCACGGAGTTCAGCGCGCCCTGAGCCTCCTCAAACGTGGTGCACCGGTGACGCGGACGCTGCGCATCAGCGAGCTGTTCCTCTCCCTCCAGGGCGAAGGCCCTTCGGCCGGCACGCCCGCGCACTTCGTGCGGCTGCAGGGCTGCGACGTGGGCTGCCGCTGGTGCGACACCAGGTACGCGTGGGACGTGGGCGGCGGGCGCGAGGTCTCCGCGGGAACGCTGTGGGAGGAGGCGCGCGCGCTCGGCGACACGCCGCTGCTGGTGGTGACCGGCGGCGAGCCGCTCCAGCATCCGGACCTGGAAGCGCTGCTCCGCGCCGCGCTCGGGCGCTGGCCGCGCGTCGAGGTCGAGACCAGCGGCATCCTGCCGCCGCCGCTCTCCCACCCGCATCTCGCCTGGAACGTCTCGCCCAAGCTGCCCTCGGCCACGCCGCGCTGGGCGGAGACCTGGGCACACGCGCGCGCGTGGCTCGCGGAGCCCGGCGCGACGTTCAAGATCGTGGTGGGCGACCCGCCCGACCTCGAGGACGCGCTGCGGCTCATGCGCGAGCACGCGCTGCCGCCCGAGCGCGTGATGCTGATGCCCGAGGGCGTGACCGACGAGGCGTTGCGCGCGCGCGCCGCCACGCTCGCCGGGGCCTGCGCGCGGCACGGCTTCCGGCTTTCCCCGCGCCTCCAGATCTGGCTGTGGGGCGCCAGGCGAGGCGTGTGATGAAGCGCGCGGTGGTGCTGCTCTCGGGCGGGCTCGATTCCGCCACCTGCCTGGCGTGGGCGCGCGCGCAGGGCTTCGCCTGCCACACGCTGGCGGTGGACTACGGCCAGCGCCACCGCGTCGAGCTGGAGGCGGCGCGCCGCGTCTCGCGCGCGCTCGGCGCGCTCGAGCACCGCGAGGTCGCGGTGGACCTGCGCGCCTTCGGCGGCTCCGCGCTCACCGCCGGGATCGCGGTGCCGAAGGACCGCGCCGCGTCCGAGATGGGACGCGGCATCCCGGTCACCTACGTGCCGGCGCGCAACACCGTGCTGCTCGCGCTGGCGCTGGGCTGGGCCGAGACGCTCGGCGCCACCGAGATCGTGGCGGGCATGAACGCGGTGGACTTCTCGGGCTACCCCGACTGCCGGCCCGAGTTCGTGCGCGCGTTCGAGTCGCTGGCGCGGCTCGCCACCCGCGCGGGCGCCGAGGGCGCCGAGCTGCACGTGCACGCGCCGCTCATGCAGCTCGACAAGGCCGGCATCATCCGGCTCGGCGCCTCGCTCGGCGTGGACTACTCGCTCACGCACTCGTGCTACGACCCGGACCAGGGCGGCGGCGCGTGCGGGCGTTGCGACGCGTGCGGGCTGCGCGCGAAGGGCTTCCGCGAGGCCGGCGTCCCCGACCCCACCCGCTACGCCGCGGGCGTGACCCCGGCGGGGAGCCGCTGACCATGCGGGTCGAGCTCGCGCGCGCGTTCAGCTTCGAGGCCGCCCACCGGCTGCCGATGGTGCCGCCCGGCCACAAGTGCGCGCGCATGCACGGGCACTCGTTCACGATCGAGGTCACGGTGGCCGGCGAAGTGGACGAGAACACCGGGTGGCTGGTGGACTACGGAGACATCAAGGCGGCGGTGGAGCCGGTCCTGATGGGCGAGCTCGACCACCGCACCTTGAACGACGTCCCCGGGCTCGAGAACCCGACCTCGGAGGTGCTGTGCGGCTGGCTGTGGCGCCGCCTGCAGCCCAGGCTGCCGGGGCTCGCGGCCATCACGGTGCACGAGACCTGCACGTCGCGCTGCACCTACCGGGGCGACTGAGACTTCGGGCCGCCCGCCGGCCTCGCGCCGCGGGCGAGAACGCAGAGGAGCGGCAAGGCATGGACAGCAGGGTGTTCGTCATGGGAGCGACCGGTTACCTGGGCAGCGCCATCGCGGCGCGCGCGGCCCGCGCCGGTCACGAGGTGTTCGGGCTGACGCGCGACCCCGCGCGTGGGGCGATGCTGGCCGCGCTCGGCGTGACCCCGGTGGTGGGCGACCTGCGGCAGCCCGAGACGTTCGCGGCGGTGATCAAGAACTGCGACATCGCGGTGCACGCCGCCTACGACCCGGAGGACAACGCCGCGCGCGACCAGCTCGCGCTCGAGGCGCTGCGTCACGCGTCGCAGGACGGCCGCGTGCGGCGCGTGCTCTACACCAGCGGGGTGTGGGTGTACGGCGACACCGGCGGCCGCGTGGTGGACGAGACCACGCCGCTCCACCCCATCCAACTCGTACGGTGGCGCGCCGCGCACGAGGAGGTGGCGCTCGACCTCGCCGCCCACGAGGTCGAGGTCACGATCTTCCGCCCGGGGATCGCCTACGGAGAGTCGCGCGGCATCGTCGGTGCGATGTTCGACATGGCGCGCGACCGCGGCCACGTGGTGTGGCCGGGCGACGGTACCCAGCGCTGGTGCCTGGTGCACCGCGACGACGTCGCCGAGGCCTACCGGCTGGCGATCGAGCGCCCGGCGCGGCCGCGGCCGCAGGCCGGGGAGCCCGTCCCGGGGGAACGCTACGTGCTGGCGGATGGCTCGAGCCACACCGCGCGCGAGGTGGCCCAGGCGGTGGCGCGCGTGACCGGCGTGCCGGCGCGCGCGTGGGAGCGCGAGGACGTGCTGCGCCAGCTCGGCGCCTTCGGCCAGGCGCTGATGACCAGCCAGCGCGCCAACCCCGCGAAGGCGCGCCGCGAGCTGGACTGGGCGCCGCGCCACACCTCCTTCGTGGCCGAGGCCCAAGACCTCTACCGCGAGTGGCAGACCTCGCAGGACGCGCCGGTGGCGTAGGGGTGGGATCGCTCACGGGTCGAGGGGCGGGGAGATCGCGGCGCTGAAGGCGCAGACCCGAGACGCGCCGGACCACGGTTCGCATCGCCGAGGCCCGCCTGGGATGCTCCCGCAGCGGGCGCCCCCGGGCCCGCACAGGAAACCCGGGCCGAGCTGCCGGGTACTCGCTCCCCCCCGGAGCCTCCTCCCACGAACCGGTTGGCCTGGCCGACCCCGTGGCGCCCGACAGGTTCGGCCGGGACTACTCCGATTCCAGCTCGAGCAAACCGCTTGCAACATGGAGAAGGCGGCCCTACTTTATCTGGCGGATGACTTGCGGCATGTCTGACTGTCGCTTGCCACATCACGTTCCCGGGTGCACCCGGCCGCGCACCGGGTCTTCGGACTTCGCTTCGTGATCCCGCCACGGTCGGCGTGTCATCGGATGTCGGCAGCGAGCTGTGCCCGCGGCCGCCAGAAGCGTTCTGACGAGGAGGCGAGCGTGAAGATCCCACTGGTCGTGCTGATGCTCATGGTCGGAGCCCTGGCGTTGGCGTCCAAGGCCCCGGCCGCCGGCGTCAACTTCTCCTGGGACGCCTGCACCGCAGACGGCGGGATCCAGAGCAAGACCTTCGCCTGCAACACGAATTCTGGTTCCCGGGCGGCGTGGGGCTCGTTCGTCGTTGCCGCCGCCCAGGACAGCTTCGTCGGCGTCGAGGTGGTGATCAACGTCCAGGCCCAGAGCGACACCCTTCCCGACTGGTGGCAGCTCTACAACACCGGGGCCTGCCGGCAGACCGCGCTCTCAA
>CAYHRW010000240.1:2941-4507 GCA_964359105.1 uncultured bacterium | reverse complement strand
GCGCACTCGGCGTCGGCTGCTCCTATCCGGCGGCAGTGGAGTGGCGCCCCGGAGATGCGGGGCTGGGTCTCGAGGCCGCACCTCAGCCGGGCCACGGGGCCATCCGCCTGTCGTGGCGCGCGCCGGAGGCCCCGGGCGAGATCGCCATCTACGATGCGGCGGGCGCCCTGCGGTGGAAGAGGTCGTTCGATGCGGGCGCCGCAGCCACGACCTGGGATACGACCGACCTCGAGGGCCGTCCGCTGCCGGCGGGTGTGTACTTCGCGAAGCTGACCACGGCCGTCGGCCAGGTCACGACGCGCATCGTCGTACTGCGATGATCCGGGCGGAACGGAGGAGCCCGTGACGGTCGAGGAGCTGAAGTCGCTGCTGGGTCTGGTGGCGCACGCGCAGGAGGGTGGGTTCTTCGCCGAGACCTGGCGCTCGCCGCACCGGCTGGAGGCGGGCGCGCTGCCCGGGCATCCGGGCGCGCGAGCGCTCGGCACCGCGATCTACTACCTGCTCACGCCCGACGCTTTCTCCGAGATGCACCGCCTGCGCTCGGACGAGGTGTTCCACTTCTATATGGGTGATCCCGTCGAGATGCTCCAGCTCGCGCCCGGGGGCGCGGGTCGCGTGGTGAGGCTCGGCACCGCCCTCGCCGCGGGCCAGCGCCCGCAGGCGCTGGTGTCGGCCGGCGTGTGGCAGGGCTCGCGGCTGGTCCCAGGCGGGCGCTACGCGCTGCTCGGCACCACCGTCGCGCCGGGCTTCGAGCCCCAGGACTACGAGCGCGGCGGTCGCGCCGAGCTTTCCGCGAGTTGGCCGGAGCACGCCGGGCTCGTCGCGGAACTCACGCGGGCCTGAACGCGGGGCGCGCGCCCGCCCACGGTCCGCGCGACCATCGCTGCGTTCGCGCCGCCGAGCAGGGCCGGGGTGCGGAGAGAAAGCCGGCGGGAACCGACCATGAAGATCGAAAGGTAGCCTTTCGGATTTCAGGGTACCGGCAGGCCACGCTCGCGGGCTTCGGGCTCGACGGGCTCGCCGTGCGCGCCCCCGCCAACTCCCTCAGGTCCCCGCGCGCCGCGCCTCGAGCGGGACCTCAGCCTGTGCGCCGCCCGCCAGATCGCGCGCCAGCGCCGCCATCAGCTCGGGCGCGTCGTTCATGCACGGCAGGTGGAGGGCTTCGAGCTGCGGCTGCGTGCGCAGTGCGAGCCGGCCCTCGAGCTCGGTCTCGGCGTTGTCCGCGAGAAAGCCGTACGGGTAGTAGACCACCCGCTTGAAGCCGCGCTCGGCGACCTGGCGCAGCGCCACGTCAGCCGCCGGCTCGGTCCAGCGGCCGCCGTAGATGTGATTGAGCCATCCGCCGATCACCAGGCCGAAGTGGCCCGCGAGCCGGCGCGCGATCCCGTCGCGCATCCGCTCGGTGGCCTCGCGTCCGGTCTCCATCGGCCGCGGCGGATCGAGCAGCGTGCCGTGCGCCGCCAGCACCAGCGCCCGGTCCGGCCCCGGTGTGACGCCGCGAGCGGAGAGCTCGCGCAGGATGTGGCGCGCCGACAGCTCCGCCAGCACCTCGGCGTCGAGCGGCGC
>CAYHRW010000240.1:0-2841 GCA_964359105.1 uncultured bacterium | reverse complement strand
CGGCGAGCGCGCGCGCCGCGGCGATGGCCTGGTTGAACGACACGCCGTCGTACGAAGTGCCCACCAGCTCGAGCCCCGGGTGCCGCTCGGCGAGCGCGCGCGCCTGCCGCACGCGCTCGAGCTGGCCGAGCGTGTACTGGGCGATGGCGCGCGGCCAGCGGAACGTCCACACGCGCGCGGGCGCGGCCGCGACGCCCAGCACACGCTGGAGCTCGCGCCGCGCCAGCGCGGTGACCTCGTCCTCCTGCAACTCCACCGCGTGTGGGTCGCGCAAGCCGCCGACGAAGGCGCGCAGCAGCACCATGCCCTCGGGCGCGCGCCCGGCGAACAGCGAGGACTCCCACACCACGCCCAGCGTGCTCATCTGCTCGCCGCGCGTCACTAGGTAGCCGTAGCCGTCGAGCCGGCGCGGCACGTCGGCCGCGCGGTAGGCGAGCGCCACCAGCGAGACCCCCGCGAACGGGATGGCCCCGAGCGCGCGGGCCAGCTCGGGGTCGAGGTCGCGCACCAGCGCGGCCGCCGCCCACGCGGGGGTCGCGAGCACCAGCCGCTCCGCCTCGAGCGCGCTGCCGTCCGCGAGCGTCACGCGCCACGGCGCGAGCGGCCCGGCCTCGCCCGGCGCCCGGTCGAGGCGCGCCACGCGCGCGCCGGTGCGCAGCGCGCCGCCCAACCGCGCGTGCCGCGCGCCGGCCATCTCGCCGAGGCCGCCCTCGAGGCTCATGATCCGCGAGATCATCCCGGCCCTGGCGCGCGCGATCATCGCCCGGATCAGGCTGCCGTGGTCGCGCTCCATCTCGAGCATGAGCGGGAAGGCGGCGGCCGCCGAGAGCGCGCGGCTGTCGCCGGCCGAGATGCCCGCGACCGCGGCGTCCACCAGCATCTCGGCCGCCTCGGCGCCGATCCTGCGCACCGCGAAGTCGTGGACCGTCTCCTCGATCCCGGCCGGCGCGCGCTTCGCCCACGGCTCGAGCAGCAGCCGGAGCTTCCCGGCCGGGGAGAGCGCGGGTGACGTGAGGAGCGCCGGCGGCGAGTCGGGCACCGCGCACAGCCGCCCGCCGCGCACGATGTAGCGCTTCTTCGCCTCGGGCCGGGCCTCGATGAGCTTCGCCCCGAGGCCCAGCTCGCGCGCCAGCTCGAGCGTGCCGGGCTCGCGCGAGAGGAACCCGTTGGGCCCGCCTTCGACCAGGAACCCGTCCTCGCGCAGCGTGGTGGCGTGCCCGCCGGGCCGCTCGCCGGCCTCGAGCACGGTGACCTCGCGCCCCGCCGGACCGCCCTCGAGCAGCCGGAAGCCGAGCGTGAGGCCGGTGATGCCGCCGCCCACGACGATGGTGCGCATGCTCACACCGTCCGGCTGAAGAGCGGTTTCTCCGTGGCGCGCGCCCGCAGGTAGCGGTCGAAGCTCATGCACACGTTGCGCACGAACAGCCTCCCGAGCGGCGTCACGTCGAGGGCGTCGGGCGTCACCGTGAGCAGCCCGTCCGCGACCGGCGAGTCCGCGCCGGCAAGCTCCTCCAGCTCGCGCGCGAAGTGCCCGGCGAAGACGATGCCGAAGCGCCGTTCCACGTCGCGCACGTCGAGGTGGAAGTTGCACATGAGCTGCGTGATGACGTGGCGGCGGATCTCGTCGTCGGGGTCCAGCGCGTAGCCGCGCTCCACCGGGAAGTGGCCGGCCTCGAGCGCGGCGTCGTACTCGGGCAGCTTCTTCACGTTCTGGACGAACGCCCCCTGCACGTCGCCGATCCCCGAGATGCCCAGCGCCAGCATGTCCTGCGCGCTCTGGACGGTGTAGCCCATGAAGTTCCGGTGCAGCGTGCGCGCCTCGACGGCACGCGCCAGCTCGTCCTCGGGGAGCGCGAAGTGGTCCATCCCGATCGCGCGGTAGCCCGCCGCGCCGAACGCATCAATGGCGAGCCCGAGCAGCCGCAGCTTGAGGTCCGCTCCGGGCAGCGACCCGTCCGGCAGGTGCTTCATGTGCGCCTTGATCCACGGCACGAAGGCGAACGAGTAGACCGCCACCCGCTCGGGCCGGATGGCGATCACCTGCTCGAGCGTGCGGCAGAAACCCTCGAGGCTCTGGTACGGGAGCCCGTAGATGAGATCTATGTTGACCGAGTGGTAACCCGCGGCGCGCGAGCGCTCGACCAGGTCGCGCGTCAGCTCGTAGCTCTGCACGCGGTGCACCGCCTCCTGCACCTCGGGCGTGAAATCCTGGACGCCCATCGAGATGCGGTTGAAGCCGAGCGCGCGCAGCCGCGTCACGTGCTCGGCGGTGGTGACGCGCGGGTCCACCTCGATGCCGATCTCGGCGTCGGGCGTGAAGGTGAAGTGCGCGGCGAAGGCGCGGAAGACGCGCTCCAGCTCCGCGGGCGTGTGGTAGGTGGGCGTGCCCCCGCCCCAGTGCATCTGCGAGACCGTGCGGCGGTGCGGCAGGTGCCGCGCCAGCAGGGCGATCTCCATGAGCAGATGGTCCAGGTAGCGCCCCGCCACGTCGCGCCGCTTCGTGATCACCACGTTGCAGCCGCAGTAGAGGCAGCGCTCCTCGCAGAACGGCAGGTGCGCGTAGAGCGAGAGCGGCGCGCTGGGCAGCGCGTCGGCCGCGGCGAGCCGCGCGCGGTAGTCCGCCTCGGTGAAGCCGGCGTGGAACTCCACCGCGGTCGGATACGAGGTGTAGCGCGGCCCCGGGCGGTCGTAGCGCGCCAGCAGCTCGGCGGTGCTCATGGGGGCCGGGTTCATGGCGTCCCCGGCGCTTCGGCAGAGGCGGCGCGCGCCCCCGGGGCCGCCCCGCGCACGGCCCCCCCCCCGCCCCGCGCCTCGACCCAGGCGCGCGGCGTCTCGGGCACG
>CAYHRW010000239.1:0-4539 GCA_964359105.1 uncultured bacterium | reverse complement strand
GGACCTGCGAGCCGGCCGCCCGGTGCGGGCCGAGGCGCTCGAGGCCACGACCAACGTGCTGTTTCTTCCGCAGTGACGATTGCCGCCGTGGCGCATCCCGTGGTATCTCCGCTGGCCGCGGGGCCTCCGCCCGGGTAACCTTCCACCAATGACGACGTCGCCGGCCTCCCACGACATTGTCTCCCACTATCGTCTGCTCGAACCGCTCGGCCGCGGCGCGATGGGCGAGGTGTGGCTCGCCGAGGACACGCAGCTCCCGCGCAAGGTGGCGGTCAAGCTCCTGCCCCGGCATCTCGCGGAAGACCGCGAAGCGGTGGACCGCCTGCTGCGCGAGGCGCAGGCCGCGGCGAGCGTGGACCACCCGGGCGTCGTCACGGTCTACGAGGCCGGACTCGCCGACGGTCGCCCCTACCTCGTCATGCAGCGCGTCGAGGGCGAGACGCTCGAGGAGCGGCTCGCGCGCGGACCGCTGCCGATCGGCGAGGCGATCGCGATGACGCAGCAGCTCGCCGACGCGCTCGCCGAGGTCCACGCGCTCGGGATCGTGCACCGCGACCTCAAGCCCTCGAACGTCGTGCTCACCCCACGCGGCGCCAAGATCCTCGATTTCGGTGTGGCGAGCGTGAAGGGCTCGCCCCGGCTCACCTCGACCGGCATGGCGATCGGCACGCCGCTCGCGATGAGCCCGGAGCAGATCAAGGGCCTGCCACCCGACAACCGCAGCGACCTGTGGGCGCTCGGGGTCATGTTGTATCAGGCGCTCACCGGGAAGACGCCGTTCGGGGGCGCGAGCCTGGAGGCGCTGATGCACGCGATCCTGAACGAGCAGCCGAAGCCGCCGAGCGCGCTCGTCTCGGGGATCGGCCCCGACCTCGATTTCATGGTGATGAAGCTGCTGCGCAAGGACCCCGCGCACCGCTACGCACGCGCGGAAGAGCTGATCTCCGACCTCGCGAGCTGTGAGGCTTGCCGCGTCGAGCCGGGCGCGGCGGCGGTCGCGAAGCCCGCGACGCCGCGGCTCGCGGTGCTCCCCTTCGAGGTGATGAGCGCGGATGCCGACGATGCCTATCTCGCCGCCGGCCTCGCCGAGGATCTCATCGTGGACCTCACGCGCCTCGGCGGGCTGCAGGTCGCCTCCCGTGCCGATGTCCTGCCCTACCGCGACCGGCCGGTGCCACCGCGCACGCTGGCCCGCGAGCTGGGCGTGGACTACGTGCTGACCGGGAGCGTGCGCCGCGCGGGCAATCGCGCGCGCATCAACACGCAGCTGGTGCGCGCCTCCGACGGCCACGCGCTGTGGGCCGAGCGCTTCGACCGGACGCTGGAGGATCTCTTCGACGTTCAGGCCGAGGTGTCGAAGCGGATCGTCGAGGCGCTACAGGTGGCGCTCAAGCCCGGGGAGCGCGAGATGCTGGACCGCGCGCCGACGCGCAACCGCGAGGCGTACGACCTGTATCTCCGGGCTCATGGGCTGGTGGATCGGCGCACCCGGGACGGCAGCTTCGCCGCCGAAGAGCTGTTCAAGCGCGCGATCGAGCTGGACCCCGACTTCGCCCTTGCGCATGCCGCGCTCGGCGCCTGCTACGCGCAACGCGGGCTGGCCTGGTACGCCGGCCTCGAGTCGGCGGACCAGGCGCTCCCGCACGCGCAGCGCGCGCTGGAGCTGGAACCCGATCTCATCGAGGCCCACCTCGCGATTGCCATGGTCCACCGGCTGCGCGGCGAACCGGAAAAGGTGCAGCAGGCCTTGAAGCGCGTCCTGGAGCTGGACCCGGGCAACGCGGCGGCGCTGGAACTCCAGGGCTGGAGCCTCATGTCCTCGGGGAATCCCGGGGCGGCCGTGGCGCCGCTCGAGGGCGCCGTGGGGCGCCAGCCCGACCTCTACACCGCAATGATGTTCCTGCACAGCGCGTACGAACTCGTGGGGCGCAAGGCCGATGCGGAGGCGGTGCATCGGCGGCTCATGGAGCGGCTGATCGAGGTCTTGAGACGCGAGCCCGACCACGCCTACGCACGGTCTCTGCTGGCGGGCCAGCTGGTTCAGGACGGACAGCGGGAAGCCGGGACCGAGCAGGCGGAGCGCGCGATCGCGATGGCCCCCAACGACGGCCGCATCCGCTACAACGCCGCCTGCACGTTCGCGCGCGCTGGGTTGCACGATCGCGCCATCGCCGAGCTGAAGGAAGGCATCCGCAATTGGCCGCGCTACATCGCGGACTGGCCGCGGCACGACCCCGACCTGGCGAGCCTGCACGATCACCCCGAGTTCGTGCGGATGTTCGGCCGGGCGGAAGGCTGAGGTCGCGTCAGGCGCGTCGGCGGTTCGCGCATCCGCACTCGTCTTTCGGAAGGAATTCGCTTCTCGCGCCTCCGCGGTTAGACCCCTTCCCGGCCAACGCTCAAGGGCTTCCTTCCGCCGCTCGAACCCGCCGGAGCGCGCCCATCGCCCCTCGGCGCCCCAGCCGGCGTCCTGAAATCGGCCGCCATGCCCCGCGGACGCCATCGCGCGGCAGCCTCCCGGCCTCGCCGCGCGCACCTCTCCCACCACCGGCCCGGGGGCTCGCCGGTCTGACCCGCTCTCCTGCGGCTCGTCTGTTGCTCGATCTCTCACCCGCGCCACGCCCGCGCACCGCGGGCGACCCGACTACCCCGGCACCGCCCACGGTCCCGCCTGCGCGTCGACACCGCGCCGCTCGAGGTGCGCGAGGATCCGCGTGATCACTCCGTGCTCCGTCACGCAACCCCGCGGTCCGCGGGGCGAGGGCCTCTAGAACCCCGGGTCCGCCACCCCTGGCGCCACCCGGACCTGCAGCTTCCGCTCGAGCGCCGGCCGCGTGCCGTAGCGCAGCTTCACCGTGTAGCTCCCGGACCGCACGAACGCGGGCTGGTTCGTCCACTCCGGCCGCGGGATGCGCTCCCACGGCTCGCCCGCCTGCAGGTCCCAGGTCACCCGGTGGAGTCCCGGCGTGCCCGGGCCCGTGAGCCGCCGCACCACCGTGCCGGTGGAATCGCTCACCTCGAGGCTCACCGCGTCGCCGCTGTTCTCCTTCACGTAGTAGTCGAGGAAGGCGCCGAACGGCGGGTTCTTCGCGCTGAACATGCGCTGGCCCCACACGCCGCTCATCTCGCGGGTGAGGTACGCGGTCGCCGCGCGCGGCGCGAACAACGTCACCGGCTCCGAGGTCACCGCCGCGCTCCACTGCTCGAGCGGCGTGATGTCGTCGAGCACCCAGACGCTGCGGCCGTGCGTGCCGATCACGAGGTCGCGCTCGCGCGGATGGATGACGATGTCGTCCACCGCCACGGTCGGCAGCCCGTCGCCGAGCTTCGCCCAGTGGCGTCCGCCGTCGAGCGTGAAGAAGATGCCGAACTCGGTGCCGGCGAACAGCAGGTCGGGGTTGGCGAGGTCCTCGCGCACCACCTTGACCGGACCGTCGGGCGGCAGGTCGCCCGCGATCGGGCTCCAGCTGCGGCCGCCGTCGCGCGTCACCAGCAGGTAGGCGCGCGTGTCGTCGGTGCGGTGACCGTCCATCGCCAGGTAGGCGGTGTTCGCGTCGTGGTGCGACGCCTCGATGCGGCTCATGTAGAGGCCGCCCGGCACGCCGCGCAGGTTGCGGGTGAGGTCGTTCCAGGTCGGGCCGCCGTCGGGCGTCATCCACACCCTGCCGTCGTCGGTGCCCACCCACACCAGCCCCGCCCGCAGCGGCGACTCCGCGAGCGTCACGATGGTGCAGTGGGTCTCGGCCGAGGAGCCGCCGGTGGCCATCCTATCGGGATTCTTCGTGGTGAGGTCGGGGCTGGCGAGTTCCCAGCGGTCGCCGCGCTCGGTGAGCCGGAACAGGTGGTTCCCTCCCACCCACAGCACGCCGGGATCGTGCGGCGAGATCGCGAACGGCGTGTTCCAGTTGAAGCGGAAGCGCGGCTCACCCTCCTTGTTCGAGGGCCGCAGGTTGCGCTGCTTGCCGCTGGCGAGGTCCATGCGCCGCAGGTGCCCGCCCTGCGACTCGTAGTAGACGACGTCCGGGTCGGTGGGGTCCACGGCGACGTGGAAGCCGTCGCCCCCGCCCAGGCAAAACCACTGGTCGCTGAGGATGCCGTTGTGCTGCGGCTCGCCCAGGAACGGATCGGGCTCGCTGCGCGTGCGGCTCGGGCCGCACCACGACTGGTTGTCCTGGAGCCCGCCGCAGATGAAGTACGGGTCGCGGGTGTCCACGGCGATGTTGTAGAACTCGCCCATTGCCGGACCGCCGTCCACCGACTCTGGGCTCCATGAGCCTGTCGCTCGACTTGCCGCACGCGGGACGGGCAGGATGGCACGGGCGCGAAGGGGAGCCGCGCGCCACTGCGGAGCGCCGCAGGCGGGCGCGAGGCTGCCGGGCGGCACTGCTGCGGGACACCGCTACGGGGCCGGCTCCCCTTGCCTCAGGTACTTCGCGTCCACGAAAGGTGGCCGGTCGCTCTTCGCCTCGCCGGATCCGAGCACCCGGAAGATGCCGAGCCCGTAGCCCACCTCGCGCCCGCCCACGTAGACGAGCTCGA
>CAYHRW010000238.1:0-4554 GCA_964359105.1 uncultured bacterium | reverse complement strand
ACCGGCGGCACCGCGACGTAGAGCCAGTGGCCGTCGTAGTCGGCGTAGAGGTTCCGTCCCTCGCATGAGGCGACGGGCGTGAGGCCGGTGTCGAGCGTGCCGTCTATGACGTGCGGCGGGGCCTGCGCGCCCGAGACCGCGACGTGCCAGTCGGCGCCGCCGTTGTTGTCCCAGGTCCCGGCGCCGTCGTTGAAGACAAAATCCACCGAGGTCGCGGTCGAGGGGATCGAGTAGGTATAGTCCCACTTCGCGGTCGCCGGGTTCCAGGTCATCGTCGGATCCGGGCTCAGGATGTCGGTCCAGCCGGAGTGCCCGATGTGGATGTAGACCGGGCTGGTGCCGTCGGGGAGCGTTCCGGGCACCGCGTCGTAGTGGATGGTGAGCGTGTTCCCGGCCACCGGGTCCGCGGGCTCCCAGCTCACCGCCGGGCCGCCGCCGCCCGTCGAGCCGTTGCCGACCCACACGTGCTGGATCGGGCTCTTCTTCACGTTCCCGCCGCCGTCCGTGGCCTCGACGTAGTAGTCCACCAGCACGTTGGCGAGCCCGCTGACGTGCACCCAGTACTGGTCGGCGATGTACGTGGGCAGCACGGAGAAGTTGATGTTGGGATCGTTGAAGAAGTTCCCGGTCGGGAAGGGCCGGCGCGTCATGCCCAACACAAGCCACGGGCCCACGCCCGCGCCGCCCGCGTACGTGAGGTTCGCGGCGACCGGCTGCCGGTGCAGGGTGTCGCCGCTCAGGCGGTAGAAGAAGCGCACGGTGTCCACGCCGCTCACGTCGTGGACGAAGGTCCACACGTAGAAGTCCTGGCTCATGGTCGCGCCGGCGCCGCCCGGGTAGTGCCAGAGCGAGCCGCCGCCCTTGCCGCCCGGGTTCCACGGCAGGCGCTGCGGCAGCCACACCGTGGGCGGGGTGAGGTCGGTGCCGCCCGCCAGCACCGGGTCGGCGTAGAGCGCCGCGTCGTTCGCGGCCAGCGTGGCCTTCACTTCCATGTCGAGCGCAGTGCCGTAGTACATGGTCCCGCTCTCGCAGCCCACCAGCAGGTGGTGCCACGCCCTCTCGACCGCGGTGGTGCCGCTCTGCGTCGGGTCCACGACGCGGCTCATCACCGGGGCGCCCGCGATCTGCTCGGCGGTGAGCACGCGGTTGGTGGCGGCGGTCAGGACCGCCCAGTTGCGCTCGTCCTCGGCCCAGCCGTTCGGGATGTCGAACTGCCCGGAGCCGTTCACCAGCGGCCAGTTCCAGTTGATGAACTGCGGCGAACCGAAGTCGCCGTCGGCGTTCACCCAGCCGCCGTCCTCGACGTGCACCACGTCGTCGGACGCGACCGGGTGGTCGGCCAGGTATTCCTCGATGGTGGTGGGCTCGTAGCCCTTCGCGGCCGCGGCGTGCGAGAACTGCGTGACGTTCTCGTTGTAGTAGCTGTAGCCGCCCTGCCAGGCGTTATCGCCGTCGTGCGCGAAGAGCACCAGCATCGGCTTCGCCGGGTCGTTGCGCGACGCGATGGCGTCCAGCTCGCCGGTGCCGTAGCTGCCGTAGCCCTCGTTCCACGACATGCCGTTCGCGGCCGGCACCACGACGATGCTGGTGGCCACGCCGGTGCCGGGGTCCACGTACCGCGCGCGATGCGGGCGGAGGCCGTAAGGGACCGGGACCCTGGTGGTCACGCCGCGGCTGATGGACTGCGCGTAGAAGTACCCCTGCGCCGGGTTCGACTGGTCCGCCGGGTTGGGCGGGTCGCAGTTGTCCTGGTTCGCGTTGTAGGGGTAGTCGGCGCAGGCGCGCGCGATGTGGATGTCGGGCACGATCGCCCACTGGATCCCCTCGGCGGCGAGCGCCGGGATCATGCGCTCGCTGAAGCACATCTCGGCGGGGAAGAAGCCGTTGGAGAGCGTGGGACTGCCCCAGGTGCCGGGCATGATGGCCTTCTGCGCCTGGATCATGCGGCGGAAGACCGCGTCGTCCACCAGCGGGTTGATCGGGTGGTGGAAGCCCACGATCACCGGGTCGAGCCTGCGGCGCCCGCCCGAGGTGGTCCAGCCCATGGCGTCGCGGTAGGGCTGGTACCAGTTCGCCGCGTAGCGCCCGCCGTTCCAGCCGGCGTTGCCGAGGCTCGTGACGTTCTGGATCAGCGAGCCCGCGAACGAGACCTGCGCGCCCGCGTCGGGCAGGTCCCCGAGCATGCCGAGCGCGGTCTTCGGGTAGTCCTGGTAGTCGTGCACGCGGTCGTCGGAGTTGAAGACCGTGAACACGTCGCTCTGGCTGTGGTCGAGGGTGATGGTCTCGTACGCGGTCTCGTACGGTACCCCGTACCAGGTGCTCCGGTCCGGCCAGTAGATGGGCTGGTGCATGTGCCAGAGGTACGAGGTGTGGATGGGCGCGGCTGCAGCCGGCAGGGCGGCCAGCGCGACCAGGGTGAAGGCGAAGGCGGCAGCGGAGGCGGCCGCGCTGCCGGGCGAGACGTGGTGGATCGGGCTGCGCATGCACAGAAAGATACCGTGCCGGGCGTTCCGGGGGCCCGTGGACGCTCGGACCAGGGTTCTGCCCGAGGGGCCTCCGTGCCGTGGGGCCGCGGCTCTCGGGCGCGCCTCGTCCAGCGGGCAGGTGGTGGCCGGCAAGGCCCGGACATATTCCTCTTTGTGACTGCACGCATGTGCAGTACCCTGTCCGCGGTGCCGTACTGGACATGTTCGAATCGCGCGACGACCCGGCGGGTCGCGCCTGGAGCCTGATCGAGCAGGGAGGACCGGACGATGGCGATGTTCCTGCTCGTGGACATGGACGCCTTCTTCGCGTCGGTGGAGCAGCTCCATCATCCCCACCTGCGCGGGCGCCCGGTCATCGTGTGCGGTGACCCCGCGCGCCGCGGCGTGGTCACCGCGGCCTCCTACGAGGCGCGGCCCTCGGGCGTGCGCGCCGGGATGCCGCTCGCCGAGGCGCGCCGGCTCTGTCCCGACGCCGCGTTCGTCGAGGGCAACCCCGAGAAGTACGTCGCGCTCTCGCTCAGGCTGCTCGAGCTCTACCTGACGCGCACGCCGGACGTCGAGCCGTTCAGCGTGGACGAGGCGTTCGTGGGGCTCGATCCGCGCATCGTCTCGCTCGACGCGGCCGCGGACGCGGCGCGCTCTCTCCAGCGTGAGATCGAGGAGCGCTTCCATCTCACCGCCTCGATCGGCGTGGGCCCCAACAAGCTGGTCGCCAAGATGGCCTCGGGGCTCGAGAAGCCGCGCGGGCTCACCGCGCTCGACGAGGCGGGGTTCTGCCGGGTGTTCTGGCCGCGCGACGTGCAGGAGCTGTGGGGCGTGGGACCGAAGCTCGCCGGGCGCATGCGGTCGCTCGGGCTGAAGACCGTCGGCGAGCTGGCCCACTCGCCGGACCACGTGCTGAAGGCCGCCTTCGGCATCATCGGACCGCAGCTGCGCGAGGCCGCGTGCGGACGCGACGACACACCGCTGGTCCCCTACCACCAGGGCGTCGAGCCGAAGACCATGGGCCACGAGGTGACGCTGCCGGAGGACTGCGACGAGCCCGCGTTCCTCGAGGGCACGCTGCTGCGGCTCTCGGACCAGGTGGCGCGCCGGCTGCGCGCTGAAGGGTACGTGGGGCGGACCGTGGTCCTGAAGCTCAGGAACCACCGCTTCGAGACCATCACGCGCCAGCGCGCGCTCGCCGCGCACACCGCCGACCACCGCGCGATCTTCGAGGCCGCGCGCACGCTGTGGCGCGAGCACTGGAAGGGCGGGCCGCTGCGGCTCGTCGGCGTCTGCCTGGCCTCGCTCGAGCGTCGCTCGGGGAGCGCCCAGGCCGAGCTGTTCGAGAGCGACCGCCGCGACGGGAAGCTGATCGAGGCGCTCGACCGGCTGCGCGACAAGCTCGGCGAGGCGTCCGTCGTGCCGGCCGGTTCGCTCTCGCACCGCCGCGCGCTCGGGCACGTCCCGTTCGGCGCGCTCCCGGCGCACGTTCGCGAGCGGCCGCCCCGGAAGAGGAAGCGCGAGTCGTGAGCACCGGCGACCTGTTCGATCCTCCCGCCACCGGGGCCGCGACGCCCCGGCCCGCCGCGAGCGGACGCCGCATCCTGGTCGGCACCTCGGGTTACTCCTTCGCCGACTGGGTGGGACCGTTCTACCCGAAGGGGATGAGATCGGGCGACTTCCTCGTCCACTACGCCCGGCACTTCGACGCGGTCGAGGTGAACTCGACCTATTACCGCATCCCGCACCCGGACGTGCTCGGGCGGATGGAGAAGAAGACCCCGCCCGGCTTCCACTTCGTGGTGAAGCTGAACCAGGCCATGACCCACGAGCGCACGCTCGACCCGCAGCTGTTCCGCGACTTCCTCGCGGTGCTGGAGCCGCTGAAGAGCGCGGGCAAGTACCACGGCCTGCTCGCCCAGTTCCCGTGGGCGTTCCGCCGCACCGCGGCCAGCGAGTCCTTCCTCGCCGCGCTGCGCGGCAGGCTCGCGGGCGAGCCGCTGTTCGTGGAGTTCCGGCACGCCACGTGGATCGCGCCCCACACCGCGGCGTGGCTCCGGGAGCGCGACCACGTCTACTGCGC
>CAYHRW010000237.1:0-4572 GCA_964359105.1 uncultured bacterium | reverse complement strand
ACACGCGCGAGAGCACTGGCCAGCGCCTCGGGGTGATCGGGAGCGCGGCCGAGAGAGAGCGTCAGGTCGAGTTCCTCGCCGCAGACACCGGCGACCTCGAGACGCGCGACACGGAGAGCGCGCGAGTCCGCGGCGCCGGGGCCCGGCGTCCCGGCGCCGAGCGGTTGCGGAACGATCATCGCCAGCGCGGCTGACAGGGCGAAGGACAGAAGCCACCGCCCGGGTTCGGACCGGGAACGCGCCATGCCGGCGTTATCGGCCAGGCTCGCGCGCGACTGAGCGTCTCCGCCCGGCCGGAGGCTCCCCTCACCTCTCCGCTCGCACCGCGCCGACGCCCGCGGCCGCGGGGCGGTGGCGCCCCCTCTCCTCCCGGCGCCCCGGGCGCCCCCGCGGGGGGGGGGGGGGGGGGGGCCCGCGTCCCCCGGCGCTCAGCCGACCGGAGCGTGCTCGCGCTTCTCGGCGCCCGCGCCCGCGGGACCCGCGGTCGTGGTGCCCGCGCCGCCCGCGCGACGGCCGCGCACGCGGTGCTGGAACGCGTCGAGGTAGGTGTAGATCACGGGCGTGATGTAGAGCGTCACCAGCTGCGAGAACGCCAGCCCGCCCACCACCGCGAGCCCCAGCGGGCGGCGCGACTCCGCGCCCGCACCGAAGCCGATCGCGATCGGCAGCGTGCCCATCAGCGCGGCCATGGTGGTCATCATGATCGGGCGGAAGCGGATGCTGCACGCCTCGAGGATGGCCTCGCGCGCCGGCTTGCCCTCGGTGCGCTCGGCGTCGAGCGCGAAGTCGATCATCATGATGGCGTTCTTCTTCACGAGCCCGATCAGCATGATGATGCCGACGAACGCGTAGATGCTCAGCTCGGTGCGGAAGACGAGCAGCGTCAGGAGCGCGCCGAAGCCCGCGAATGGCAGCCCCGAGAGGATGGTGAGCGGGTGGATGAAGCTCTCGTAGAGGATGCCGAGCACCAGATAGATGACGAGCACCGCCAGCACCAGCAGCGCGAGCAGCCCCTGCTGGCTCGACTGGAACACCTGCGCGGTGCCGAAGAAGCTGCCGGTGATGGTCGAGGGCAGGGTCTCGCGTGCGGTGCGCTGCACCGCGTCCACCGCCGCGCCGAGCGCCGTGCCGGGCTTCAGGTTGAACGACAGCGTCACGGCCGGGATCTGCCCCATATGGTTCACGGTCAGGGGCCCGAGACCGGGCGAGAGCTTCGCCACCGCGGAGAGCGGGACCAGCGTCCCGTTCGTCGAGCCGACGTAGAGCTGCTGCAGCGCCGAGAGGTCGCGCTGGTGCTCGGGCATCAGTTCCATGATGACCCAGTACTGGTCGCTGGGCGTGTAGATGGTCGAGACCTGCCGCGAGCCGTAGGCGTCGTAGAGCGCTTCCTCGATCTGCCGCGGCGTCACGCCGAGCGCCGCGGCGCGCGCGCGGTCGATCTCCACGTTCACCTGGGGGTTCTTGATCTGGAGGTCGCTGGTCACGTCCTGCAGGCCCGGCACCTCGCGCAGCTTCGCCAGCAGGGCGTTCGAGCCGTCGTAGAGCGCCTGCACGTCGGTGCTCTGGAGCGTGTACTGGTACTGGCTCTTCGACATCCTGCCGCCGACGTTGATGACCGGCGGGTTCATCAGATAGACGCGGATGCCCGGCACCTGCGCGACCTTCGGCTGCAGCTCGCGGATCACCTCGTCGGCCGAGAGCCGACGCTGCGCGCGCGGCTTGAGGTGCATGAAGATGCGCCCCTGGTTGCCGACGCCGCTGGGGCCCCCCGCGCCCACCGACGACATGAAGTCGAGCACGTTGGGGTCCTGCGCCACGATCGCGGCGACCGCCTGCTGGTGCCTGACCATCGCTTCGAACGACGTGCCCTCGGCGGTCTCGGTGGTGGCGAAGATCTGCGACGTGTCCTCGCCGGGGATGAAGCCCTTCGGCACCACCATGAACAGCACCACCGTGCCGGCGAGGATGCCGAGCGAGAACAGCATCGCGCCGCGGCGGTGCTCCATCACCCACGCCAGCGTCCGCTCGTAGAAGCCGAGCGTGCGCTGGTAGGCGCCCTCGATCGCCAGGTAGGCGTGCCCGTGCCGGAGCGAGTGCTCGGGCTTGAGGAACCGGCTGCACAGCATCGGCGTGAGCGTGAGCGACACGAACCCCGACACCAGGATGGCCGCGCTGATGGTGACCGCGAACTCGTGGAACAGCCGCCCCAGCAGCCCGCCCATCAGCAGCACCGGGATGAACACCGCCACCAGCGACAGCGTCATCGAGAGGATGGTGAAGCCGATCTCGCGCGAGCCGTCGAGCGCCGCGCGGAACGCCGGCTTCCCCGACTCCATGTGGCGGTGGATGTTCTCGAGCATCACGATGGCGTCGTCCACCACGAAGCCCACCGAGAGCGTGAGGGCCATCAGGGACAGGTTGTCGATGCTGTAGCCCATGCGCTGCATCACCGCGAACGTGCCGATCACCGAGAGCGGCAGCGCCAGGCTCGGGATGACCGTGGCCGGCAGGTTGCGCAGGAACAGGAAGATCACCAGCACCACCAGCATCAGCGTCAGCAGCAGCGTGAACTTGACGTCCTGCACCGAGGTGCGGATCGAGGCCGAGCGGTCGTAGAGCGGGTGGACCTCGACCGAGGCCGGCAGCTGCGCGGCGGCGCGCCGCAGCAGCGCCTGCACCGCGTCCGCCACCTGCACCGTGTTGGTGCCGGGCTGGCGCTGCACCGCGAGCACGACCGAGCGCTGGCCGCGGTACCAGCTCGCGACCTTGTCGTTCTGCACCCCGTCCACCACCTCGCCCAGGTCGCGCAGCCGGACCGGGGCGCCGTTGCGGTAGGTCACCACCAGGTCGCCGAACTCCCGGGCGTCGTGGAGCTGTCCGGTCGCCTGCACCGTCGCCGTCTTGTTCGGCCCCCACAGGATGCCGGTCGGCAGGTTCACGTTCGCGGCCTGGATCGCCGCGGCGACGTCGCCGATCGGGATGCCCCTCGAGGACAGCGCCGCCGGGTCGAGGCGCACGCGCACCGCGTACTTCTGGGAGCCGAACACCGAGACCTGCGCCACGCCCTTCACCATCGAGATGCGCTGCGCCAGCACGTTCTGGGCGTACTCGTCGAGCCTGGAGAGCGGCAGCATCTCCGAGGTGAGCGCGAGGTACAGGATCGGCTGATCGGCCGGGTTCACCTTCTGGTAGGAGGGCGGGAGGATCCCGGTCGGCAGCGCGCGCAGCGTCTTCGCGATCGCCGCCTGGACGTCCTGCGCCGCCGCGTCGATGTCGCGGTCGAGGGCGAACTGGAGCGTGATCGAGGTCGAGCCCTGGCCGCTGGATGAGGTCATCGCGTCGAGGCCCGCGATGGTGGTGAACTGCTTCTCGAGCGGCGTGGCGACCGCCGAGGCCATGGTCTCGGGGGAGGCGCCCGGCAGGCTCGCGTTCACCGAGATCACCGGGTAGTCCACGTTGGGCAGGTCGCTCACCGGGAGCAGCGAGTAACCCACGATCCCGAAGATCAGGATGCCGATCATGACCAGCGTCGTCATGACCGGCCGCTGGATGAAGAGCGCTGAGAAGTTCACGGCGATCCCGCGGGTCCCTTCCGCACCATCACCTTCGCGCCGGGCGCGAGGCGGAGCTGCCCGTCCGTGACCACCGTCTCTCCGGGCTTGATCCCGCGCGTGACGATGGACATCTCGTCCACCGTGCGCTCGATTGCCACCGGGCGCGGCGACACCGTCGAGTCCGGGTTCAGGACGTACACGTACGGCCCCTGCTGGCCCACCGTCACCGCCGGCGCCGGCACCACCGTCGCGCGCGGCTCCACGTAGAGCACCAGCCGCACGTCCACGAACTCGCCCGGCGTCAGCCGCCCGTCGCGGTTCGCGAACTCGCCCTTGAGGAGCAGCGTGCCGCTCGCCTGGTCCACCGCGTTGTCCACGAACACCAGGTCGCCTTCCAGCGCCGCGGAGTCGGCACCCGCCCGCTGCACCAGCACGCGCGGGCGCGCATCGCGGTAGCGCTGCACCAGCGGCACCGCGCTCACCGGCACGGTGAAGCGCACGCGCACCGGGTGCAGCTGGTTGATGGTGACCACCGGGTCGGCGGTCGCGGCCTTGACGTAGTCGCCCTCGTGCACCATCAGCCGGCCGGTGCGGCCCGCGATCGGCGCGCGGATCGCGGCGTACTCGAGGTTGAGCCGTGCGGTGCCCACCGCCGCCGAGTCGGCGCGCACCGTGCCGTCCCACGCCTCGGCCGCCGCGCGCTTCTGATCCCACTCGGCCTGCGAGAGCAGGTTCTGCTCGAAGAGCTTCTTCGCGCGCTCGGCTTCGAGGCGCGCGCTCTCCGCCTGCGCGCGGTCGCGCGCGAGCGCTGCCTGCGCCTGCTCGAGCGCCGCGCGGAACGGGCGCGGGTCGAGCTGGAACAGCACCTGGCCCGCGCGCACCTCATCGCCCTCGCGGAACGCCACGCGCTGGACCACCCCGCCCACCTGCGAGCCCACCGCCGCGGTCTGAAGCGGCTCGACCGTACCGGTCGAGAAGAGCGCGAACGGCATCGCGCGCTCGACCGCCGTGGCGACCG
>CAYHRW010000236.1:2463-4585 GCA_964359105.1 uncultured bacterium | reverse complement strand
TATCGCATGACGACCACGCGGCGCGTGAGCGACCGGTTCTCGCTCGTCAGCCGGATCACGTAAACCCCGGGCGCGAGCCGGGTGCGTTCCGCGAGGCTGACGCGGTGCCGCCCGGCGCCGAGCGAGCCCACCGCCCGCGAGGCCACGCGCCGGCCGCCGGCATCGAACAGCTCCAGCGCGGCGCGTGATCCGGAAGCCAGCGAGAAGGCCACCACGAGGTCGCCGAGGACGGGATTCGGGCGCACCGTCTCGAGCGCCAGCTCGTAGCGCAGCGGGACTTCGACCCAGGCTTCGCCCACGAACCGCTCGCCCTGCCCGTCGCGGATGCCCAGCCGGTAGCCGTAGCGAGCCCCCGCCTGGACCGCGCGGTCCTCGAACACGATCCAGCCGGTGCCGTCGGCCATCACCGTGGCGAGCGCCTGCCAGTCGGAGTCCCCGCGGCGCCGGTAGACGGTCGCCGTGAGGCCCCCGGGTTCCGCGCCGTACCAGGCGAGCCGCACGCGGTCCGGGTCGGCCTCGACCGAAGCCAGCGAGAGCAGCGTCGGGGTCGTGGTGTCGAGGAAGTTGAGCACGGCGTCCATCAGCTGGGTGCGCGTGGCCGAATCCGCGATCGCCTCGAAGCCGAAGCCGAGCACCACGCTGCCCCAGGTGCCGGGCGTGTTGGCGACGCCGGCGATGCCGGTGGTGGGCAGCGCGCGCGCCGTTGGCACCACCCGCCGCGCGGATCCCGGCCGCCCCGTGGTGTTCGTGCCGTCGAGCGGGGGCCACAGCACGTGGAGTGGTGGCGGAGCGGTGCGCGCCGCATCCAGCGGACCGCTCAAGTAGCCCATCACCGGGAAGCCGCTGCCGCTCGGGGCCAGCTCGTCGGGCGAGTACTGGTTCCAGGCGCCGCCGGGGCCCCAGATCGACGTGGCGGCGATCGGCGCGAGGAAGCTGCCGGGGGTGCCCTGGACCTCCAGCGTGCCACCGCCCTCCGACGCCTGAGTCACGCCTAGGTACTCGGCGGCGAACGGCTGGGCGTAGAAGGAATCCCAGAGGATGTCCTGGCCGCTCATGAACAGCATCCCGCCGCCGCGCAGGAACGCCCCCAGGAAGGTGGTGTCCTGGCCGGCGAGGCCGTACCCCCAGCCGCCCACCCAGACCACGCGGCTGAACTGGCCGAGGATGGTGTCGTCGAGCGCCGCGCTGTAAGAGAACCAGTCCGTGTGCGTCCGGCCGATCGCGTCCAGCGCGGTGGTGAACCACGACGCCGCATAGCCGCCGCCCAGGTCCACCACCAGCACGTTGCCCGGCGTCGCCACGGTGATGTCGGTCGTGCCGGTGTCGGGCGGAAGCGTCCCCACCAGCGCCCTCGCCACCACGCGGATCGGGTCGGTCGCGCCGAGCGGGGCATCGAGCGGGACGCGGACCGTCAGCGTGAGCAGGTTGTCCCCGGGCCACAGCAGGCCCTCCAGCGAGTCCGGCGTGACGTGCCAGCCCAGCGAGTCGCGCGCCGTCACCCGGTAGGTCGAGGCACAGCCGGTATTGTTGGTGATGGTGAAGGGCACCAGCAGCTCGACGCTGCGCAGGGCCTGCAGCGGCGGTGGCGCGCCCACCGCGGGTGGCAGGTAGACCACCGCGACCGGCTGGTCGAGCGAGTCCCGCAGCCCGGGCGCGAGCACGGTCGTGGCCACGAAGTGCACCGTGTCGGGATCGCCATGGGTGACCCCGAGCGGCACCGTGACGTCGAAGCTCGGGGCTGCGCCCCAGGGCGGCGTCACCGTGACCGCCACGGACTCGGGAGCCACGCTCCAGCCTGCGCGGCTGTAGGCGCGCACCACGAAATCGGTCGGACACGGCAGGCTGGCCTGGAGCACGGCGGCCACGGAGAAGGTCTGACCGGGGCAGACTTCGAGGGTGCCACCGAAGGCGGAGAGCGCGGGAGCGCCCGTGACCTTCCGCACGCCGCGCGCGCCGCTCGAGCTGTTGGCGGGTTCCGTCAGCGAGGTCGCGGTCGCGCGCAGGCTGTCGAGCGTCAGGAGCGGCGTCCCCGGCGAGGCGCTGACCCGCACGAACAACGAGTCCACCATCCCCTCCCACGCGCCCAGCACGGTGTCGGTCGGGGCGATGGTCCAGCCGAGGT
>CAYHRW010000236.1:0-2363 GCA_964359105.1 uncultured bacterium | reverse complement strand
GTCCGCGACGTACGTGTCGACCAGATAGGTGCCGCGCATGTGCACTGTGCTGCCGGGCCCGGGGGCCGCCACCGTGACCCAGGAGCTCAGGTCGTAGATGACGCTCGCGGTGCCGCTGCCGAGCGCCGCGGCCAGGCCCGGGTCGGTGACCTGCGCGGAGACGGTCTGCGCGAGGCCGACCTTGAGGGGGCTGCCCCACGCGATCGCCCCCGGCCACGCGCTGCTGATGTACTCGTAGTCCCAGTCGGACACGTAGAGGTATCCGCCCCGGGCCACGAACGCGCGCAGCGAGTCCACCACGCCCGGGGCCACCGACGCGGCGGTCGGCGAGCAGTTAAGGAAGATGACGTCGTAGCAGCACCAGGGGAAGCCGGGGCTGAGCATGTCGGCTTCGCCGATCACGACGTGGCGGTAGCGCGGGCCGAGCGCGGTCAGCACGTCCTGGATGTGGTCCCAGGACGGGGCGTCCACCGCCAGCGGCGGCGAGAGCGTCAGGGTGTAGTCGTTCTCGGTGATGAGGCTGTCGGTGCGGACCACCGCCACCACCACGCTGTCCACGCCGGTGACCTCGAAGGTGCTGTCCCAGGAGGCGAGCGCGCGCGGCAGCACGCCGACCCGCGCCGAGTTCGCGCCGGCGCGATAGAGCATCACCGCGAGGTGGAAGCGGGCGTGGCTGCCGTCGCGGTCCGGGTCGCCGTTGAAGCACAGGCTCAGCCGCCTCAGGTTCGCCGCCGGGTCCATGCGGAAGTTCCAGTAGTCAACCGTGTAGTAGCTGGGGAGCGAGTCGGTGAAGGTCTGGGCCGGGCCCGACCAGGTGGCGCTGACGCGGCCGCCCCCCGCGCCGGTCACGAACGGGTAGAGCAGCGACGGCGAGTCGGGGCTCCAGGCGTGGCGCCACGTCGCCACCGCGAACGAGTCGCGCGAGGCCAGCCAGTCGGGCAGCGCCCCGCCGGCCGCGACCAGCGCGGCGTTCGTCACCCGCGCCAGCACGCGGCTCGCCTGTCCGGCCTGCCCGGGCATCCGCGACAGCACCTCGCGCACGATCCCGACCCGCTGCGCAGTCGTCCCCGCGGGCTGGTTGCGGTCGTAGAGGAAGCGCCAGTAGAGACAGCCGTTGTAGCTCAGCCCCGAGAGCGGCCAGTTGAGCCGGTTCAGCATGAAGTCGTTGGCGTCCATCGGGTAGAGGTGCTGGGTGTTCTCCAGGAACTCCTCGGCCTCGTACTGCACGGTCGGCAGGAAGCGCGCCTGGCCCTCCAGCACCCAGTTGATCACGGCGGGGTTGAAGCCGTCGGCCCATCCCGCCTGCACGCCGTGGTAGAACTCGTGGAACACCGCGCTGCGCGTGCGCAGGTCCTCGCTGGTCCACAGCGGCGCCGCGAACGGGTTGCCGCCCGCGTCGGCGTAGAAGCCGTTGTTGCGGACCCACATCTCGCGCACCGTGCCGGTGCCCCACGCCGCGCTGCCGCCCGTGGTCGCTCCGCGGTAGTTCTGGACGTGATCGGTGACGAAGCACTCCTGCACGTCGTCGGTGTCGAGCGGCTCGTTGCCCGCGTGTCCCTGCGCCAGCGACCAGTTCACCACCTGGCTGGTCCACGAGTCGTTGAGACCGTTGATGACGAAGCCGATGAAGGTCTCGGTGTGCGCGGTCCCCAGGGCATGGTTCTGGAAGAACTGCTCGCAGTAGCGGACGCGGCAGCTGTCCACCGTGCCGCCCGGGAAGCGGATGCCACGCACCCGCTCGAGCGTGAGCGCGATCGGCGGCACGTCGCCGCGCGCCACGAAGGTGCCGGCGGGGTTCCCCGGGTCCGCGGTCCCCACCTCCGCCACGCACAGGCCGGTCATGCCGCCCGCGCCCGGGCTCCACGAGTAGGAGCCGTTGCCGGCCGTGTCGATCGCGACCGGCTGCGGCGCCAGGAAGTTCGGCCCGTAGGCCGGGATGGTGGAACGCACGCGGACGTAGACGTTGGAATCGGGCGTCGCGCCGTTGACGAAGTTGGAGAGCGCGAAGGTGACCCGGTTGCCGGTGCCGGCGCCGTTGTAGCGCACCACCAGGTAGATCTCGCCCGGGTACCAGGCCATGGTGAAGGTGTCGCTCTGCGCCGGCGCCAGGATCATCGAATGCGAGGCCGTGGCGCGCAGCATCGGCGGCGCCAGCGTGCGCACCACGCGGCGGACCGTGCCGCGCGTCTCGGTCTCGCGCACGATCCGGATCTGCCCGCGCAGCGCCCCCTCGCCGTAGCCGAACTCCCACTCGCGCTGCACCCCGGCCGGGCCGGTGGCGCGCAGGCGCGCGCGGTAACGGCGGCCATCGTCCCCGCGCACGTCGGTGCGCTCGAGGGCGCGGAACTCGAGCGTCTCGTCCG
>CAYHRW010000235.1:0-4638 GCA_964359105.1 uncultured bacterium | reverse complement strand
CACCGGCTGGGGCCGCTGCGCGTGCGCCGGCCGATCGTGCGCGCCAGCGTGGGCTGCGTGCTGGCGGTCGCGGCCGCGGTGGTCGCCGCCGTGTCCGGGGCGCGCGGTGCAGTATTCCCGTTGCTGGCGGTCGCGGGCCTGGCGTTCCTGCCGGTGTGGGCGAAGTGGCGCTTCTCGCTGCTGCGGCTGCCGGTGGTGCTGCTGGTGCCATTCGCGTTGGCGATCGCGCTGGTGCGCGGGCGGCTGCGGGCTCAGGGGCGTGCGTGAAGTAGCCCCGAGCCGGAGCCCGACCGCGTTCTTGGACTGCGAGTTCCTCGCATCGCAGTTCCCGCCGCGCATGGTGGGAACGCTCGCGGACGTGGCATGGGTCAGCGCTTCCGCGCGAAGTACAGACGACGAAGCAACCCGTGCTCTGCGATCTCGGGCCCGCAGCGGCGCACGAATTCCTCGATCCCCAGCCGAGCCCCGCGGAAGTCGGCACACGTGTAGTCGTCGAACACGATCCGTCCACCCGGCACAATCTTCGGCCACAGTTGTTCCGCACAGTAGAGGATGCTCTGCATGAGATCGCAGTCCACGAGCGCGAAGCACCATGGTCCGGCGAGATGAGGTAACGTGTCCACGAAGTATCCCCGCACTGGCTTCACGAGGTCATCCACGCCAAGCACGCGCAACTTTCGGACGACGTAGCCGTAGGACGTCGACGTGAACGCGTCCTCCCGCGCCGTCGTCAGTCCTCGCTCTCGCTCCGTGCGCCATTCCGAGCGGTCGAAGCCCTCGAACGAGTCACAGGCCAGGATGGTCTTCTTCTCCCCCGCCGCCCGCACCGCCAGGGCCATCAGGACGCTTCCACCGCATCGAGAGCTGCCGCACTCGATGATGTCGCCCTCGAAAGGGAGTGCAAGAGCAAGCTGTGCGAGGAGATCCTCGACGCCGCGGTTCTCCTGAAGGTTCGTCTCATAGCGGACCAGCGGGGTACGATAGAGGAGCGGCAGACGGAGCAGCGTTTCATTGAGCACGGATGGGGCGACCCAACGCTTGACGTGAGCCTTCCAGTTCATGCCGGGCTCGACGAAGAGAACGACGCGCCTGGTGCGGCCGCATGCCAGCGGGCCACGCTCCAGTCCTCCGCAGTGGGTGACATGGTGCCTCTTCCATCAGCACCGAAGCGGATGGGGTAGTGATCTCGCAAGGGCGAAGCACCCCTGGCCATTGGTGAACTCATCGAGCGACGGCGTCGAGGTGTACGTGTCCCGGGCCTCGCCTGCGAGAGTCGTCTGCCCGGCGCGCACGGTAGCCCATCACGACGTATGCCGCCATCGTCCACTCGGAAAGCGCGAACCCCACGAGAACCTGCTCGATTCATGCAGGCAGAGAACCGACCTGGGTTGCCCGCAACTCGACAAGCTCGTGTGTGCGCGAGTGCGTTCAATGGCCGGTGCGACCAACGACCTCATCGTAGACCGCGAGCGTGCCCGCAACCATCTTCTGAGTCGAGAACATCGCGTGCGCGCGGCGCTGGCCGGCCTCTCCCAGCCTGCGGCGCAGCGCGGGATCCCCGAGCAGTGAGTTCAGCGCTTGGGCGAGCGCGTCGGGGTCACCGGGTGGCACTACAAGGCCGGTCTCGCCCTGCTGGTTGATGAACGAGGTGCCGGTGCCCAGCTCCGTCGTCACCACGGGCAGGCGGCTCGCCAGCGCTTCGATCAACACCAGGCCGAACGCCTCCGTCGTGCGGACAGAGGGCAACACGAACACGTCCGCGGCGCGGTAGTGCGCGAGCAGCCCGTGCTCGTCGAGCGAGCCGGCGAAATGCACGCGATCGCCGAGCCTCAGCTCCGCGTGCAGGCGACGCAACGCGCGCTCCTCGGCACCACCTCCCACCAGAACCAGCGTACCCTCGACCCGCGGCATCGCGCGCAGGAGCACCGGCAGCCCCTTGTAGTGGCGGAAGCGCCCCACGAACAACACCAGGGGCCCGCCGCCGTAGCGGGCGCGCAGCACGACGGCCTCGCCGTCGAGACGACCGAGGCCGTCGAAGGGCTCCAGGTCGATGCCGTGTGTCACCACCTTGCACTTCTGGCGGTAGCGCTGGAGGAAGGGGGAGTTCGCTGCGAGCTGTGGCGACGAGGTCATGACCACCGCAGCGCGAGCGAGCAACGCGTCGATGACGGGACGATAGAGCGGAAGCACCGCGGCCTGCCTGGTGATGTCGCAGTGATAGGAGATCACCATCGGAATGCCGCGCCCTGCGAGCAGGTAGCTCACCTCGCCCGGCGGGCTCGGGAACTGAAGGTGCACGACGTCGGCCCGCAGCCCAGCGAGACGCGAGGGCATGCCGGGACAGATCGGTGTCGAGGCCACACGCGCCCACTCGGCGCAGCGGATGACGCGCACGCCGTCCACGACCTCGTCTCGGTCTTGGCGCGCGCCATGAGCGGAGCAGAGCACCGTAACGTCGTGCCCCGCACGCACCGCGCCCCGGGCGAGACGGGAGAGGGTCCGCTCGACACCTCCGACGACGGGCGGGTAGTAGTCCTTGTAGAGGTGCAGAATCCTCACGCCGTGGCCCCTCCCGCCGCCGCTTCGCGCAAGAGCGCGAGCACGCCCTTCGCTGTGCGGTCGCAGGTCATCTCTGCGGCGCGCGCACGGCCCGCCGCGCCCAGGCGCGCGCGCGCCTCGCGGTCTCCCGCCAGGCGCCGCACCTCGCCAGCCCAGGTTTCTGCACTGTCGGGAGCGACGAAGCAGGCAGCACCCGCGCCAATCTCCCGGAAGACCTGGATGTCGGAAACCACGGCCGGGACGCCGTGCGCGAAGGCCTCGACCAGCGGCAGGCCGAACCCCTCATAGACGCTCGGGAAGAGCACGAGCGTGGCGTTGCGATAGAGCCACACGAGTTCCGCTTCAGGCACGCGGCCGAGACAGACTGCGCACGCACCGGCAGCGCGCGCGAGCGCCGCCAGGTCCGGGTGGCGAGGATGCGCCGGGCCCGCCGACACGAGTTGGAGCGGAGCGTCGACACCGAGCCGCGCCCAGGCTTCGGCGAGCACAACCAGGTTCTTGTGTGGACGGTTGTCGCCCACGACGAGCGCAAAGCCGCCCTCGGGGAGTCCGGTCGGCCGGCGCGGCGCAGCCCGCCCGAGGCCCGAGTGCACGCCGGGATACACCGTCCGCACGCGAGCGGAGTCCACCGGCAGCAACTCTGTTACCTCACGCCGACTGAAGTCGCTGTCCGTGACGAGGAGACGTGCGCGCGTCGCACGCACAAGGCTCCAGCGGTACGGCACCCGCCGCCACGGCGACAACTCAGTGGCAAAGCGCAGCGAGCGCACATCGTGCACGGTGACCACGCATGGACAATCCGGCCTGAATGGAAGGAGATGGAACGGGCTGAAGTAGACCGCGGGGGCGAGGCTGCGCAGCCAAACACCTACCTGGGCCAGGGACAGGGGACTAAGCGGTGCGTACGGCCGCTCGGTCCACGTCACCAGGGGATGCGATCGCAGGCGCGAGAAATCGAAACGCGTGTGCGGCTGGCGGGGGTCCCACAGCACCGCATAGTGCTGATCGCCGGGCACTTGCAGGAGCGCGTCAAGAACATCGTACGCATAGGTGGCGATTCCCACGAAGTGATCGCAGGCGTAGCGCAGGTCGTACGCGATCATCACGGCCGTGCGATGGCCTCCAGAGCGAGCTCGTAGCGTCTGGCGACGGCGGCCGACTTCCGGTCGCCGAGCCCCGCCCGTACCCGGCGCCACGCGCGGCGCAGCCGCCAGCCGCGCGCGAGCAGCGTCCGAATGCGTTCCGGCGGCACCTCCGGATGGAACTTCGCGTAGTAGCGCACCAGCGCAGCACCCCCGTCCGCCGGGATGAGGTCCGTCGCGTCCGAGCCCACCCCGAGAGCGTGCACGACCTCCACCTCCGGAGTCGCCAGGACCGTCCATCCGGCGTCGTGGAGCCGGCGGCAGTAGTCCACGTCCTCGACATACATGAAGTACTCCTCGTCGAGCGGGCCGACCTTCCGCACTGCTTCTGCGCGGAGCAGCCACGCGCAGCCTGAAACCCAGTCCACGGCTGCGGTCGCCCGCGGGAAGGGGGCCCAGCGGCCCTCCCACCCCAGGTGATCCAGCAGCCAGGCGTGCACGAGTTCACGGGACATGGTCGGGAAGAGCCCCACGGACCGTTCGGGACGCCCGCGCGGATCCCGTACCCGCGGGCCCACGAGTCCGCCGCGCGGGTGCCGCTCGAGCACGTCGGCCAGCCGGTCCAAGGCCCCCGCCGGGACGATCGTGTCCGGGTTGAGCACTGCGACCCAGGGGGCATCCACCCCTTGCAGGCCGGCGTTTACGCCCGCCGCGAAGCCGCCGTTTCGGGCCAGCCGCGACACGGCGCCCGCGCCCAGGGCGCGTTCCGCGAGCGCAGCGCTGGCATCCGTGCTGGCATTGTCCACCACGCGAATCGCGATGCCTCGGCACGGCGCAGCGGCACGCAGCGCAGCGAGGCAGCGTTCGATGACGGATTCGGATTCGTAGGTGACGACGATGGCCGCGACGGGACCGTCGGAGTGCGGCTGCGGGGTCTCAGACACGGGGCAAAAGCTACGTTTCGACTCACGTGAAGTCAAACCTGCGTCCTTTGCGG
>CAYHRW010000234.1:2608-4660 GCA_964359105.1 uncultured bacterium | reverse complement strand
CTTCCTTCCTGTTCGAGCCGTCGCTGCTGTGGCTCATGACCGGCGACCGCACCGTGGAGGGCATCTCGCGGCCGCTCGGTCGCCTGGTCCCGAAGGGCGTCGAGCTGGTGCGGGGCGAGATCGAGCGGATCGAGCCCGAGCAGAGGCGCGTGGTGGTGGATGGCCGCACGCTGGAAGGCGATCATCTCGTGATCGCCCTGGGGGCCGAGCTGGCGCCGGATCAACTGACCGGCCTCGCGGAAGCCGGCCACGACTTCTATACGCCCGCGGGCGCCGAGAGCCTGCGGGACGCGCTGGCGGCGTTCGCGGGCGGCCGGCTGGTGGTGATGACCGCGGCGCCGGCCTACAAGTGCCCGGGCGCGCCCTACGAGGCGGCCATGCTCCTCGAGTGGTACTGCCGCAGGCGCGGCATCCGCGACCGCACCGAGAACGTACTCTACGCTGCCGAGCCGGGCCCGATGGGGACCGCGGGGCCCGAGGTCTCGAGGGGAGTGCGGGAGATGGTCGAGGCGAAGGGCATCGCCTACCACCCGGAGCACCAGGTCGTCAGCGTGGGCCCGGCGGCACGGCGCCTCCGGTTCGCCAACGGCGTCGAGGCCCGCTACGACCTGCTGGCCTTCGTTCCTCCTCACCGCGCCCCCCGGGTCGTCCGTGAATCCGGGCTGGCGGCGGAGAGCGGCTGGATGGCCGCCGACCGGCGCACGTTCGAGACGGTCCACCCGCGCGTCTACGCCCTCGGCGACGTCGTCAGCGTCCCGCTCGCGATGGGCAAGCCGCTCCCCAAGGCCGGGGTGTTCGCGGAGCGCCAGGCGCGGGTCGTGGCCCACAACATCGCCCGCGAGATCACCGGCAGGGGAAGCCCCGCCTCCTTCGACGGTGTGGGCGAGTGCTTCCTCGAGACCGGCGAGGGGCGCGCGGGCTTCGGCAAGGGCGACTTCTACGCGGAGCCGGCGCCCCGGGTGGGGCTCCACCCGCCCGCCCGCCGCTGGCACGCGGCCAAGGTGCTGCTCGAGAGGATGTGGCTCAGGCGCTGGATCTGAACGGGAGTCTTGACCGGCAGCTTCCTGACGGCGGCTTTCTTCCTTGGGGGCACGGTCAGGGTTCCTCTGACGAGAGAATCGCTTCCAATTCCGGGATGAGGTGCGGCAGGTCCACGGTAAGAACTCGCCAGACGACATCAAAGTCAACGACGTCGTATCCGTGAATCAGGTGGTTGCGCATGCCGATGATCTTGGGCCACGCAACCCGATCGTGGCGGCGCTGAGCGTCAGGCGAAACCCGCCGCGCCGCCTCCCCCACCACCTCGAGCAGCCGGACGATGGACAGGTGCAGGAGCCGCTCGCATTCAAGGTCCTGCTGCGACTTGCCCTTCACAAGCTCGACGGCCTCGCGGGCCGCCTCGAGCATGTGACGCACGCGAACCGCATCACTCTTGGGCATAGAGCGTCCGGGCCTCCGCGAGCACCTGATCCCTGAAATACCGACTCAGGCTCCTGGGAGTGTTGAGGTCGACGGGGCGCCCCAGCAAGTCGCTCAGTTCGATCTCGATGCCGAAAAAGTCGAGCCCCGGAGTCTTGCCCGGCTCAAACTCCACGAGCACATCAATGTCGCTGTCCGGCCGGAACTCGTCGGACAGGATCGAGCCGAACAGCGCAAGCCTTCGGATGTGGTGGCGCTGGCACAGCTTCGCGATCTCCTCCTCGGGAAGCCGCACTCCGTGGTAGACCATCGCTCGCCTCCTACCCCGCCGCCGCGGCGGGAGCCCGCAGCATAGCGCGAATCGTGTTCTTCGTGTCCCAGGGGTCGGAGACTTCGACGAACGCCCAGCACCCGAAGCCCCCGTGCGCGTTCACGGCCGGCACCCGGAGATTGCGGGCGGCCGCGACCTTTGCGGCCTTGTCCTTCTTGCGTTCGCCGCTCACTTCGAGGATCAGGTTGAGCAGGTCGTCACGCCCGTGGCCGTCGTCCGGCCGCACGATGAAGTCGGGGATGTAGCTGCGCTCCTCGCCGTCGAGCGTGTAATGGGAGTGCCCGGGGTCGTCATCCCCCGAA
>CAYHRW010000234.1:0-2508 GCA_964359105.1 uncultured bacterium | reverse complement strand
CGCCGTGGCCCGCGCCATCGTCATCCCGGATGGCCCCGCAGATGCAGCACGCCGGCAGCAGGGCCTCGTAGAGGCCGAGACGGCGCCGCTGCCGCAGGTCGCGGACCACCGCCACCAGCAGCCCGTCGTGGTGCGCGTTCGGGGCGCTGAGCGTCAGCTCCACCGGTATGCGGTCGCCGTTCCGGGCGAGCGCCGCCAGCTCCACCGCGCCGTGGCCCACGACCTGGCCTGCGCCGGTCTCCAGGTAGCGGCGCATCCCTTCGCGGTGGCGTTCGCGCAGGTCTTCCGGGATCAGCAGCGCGACATCCGCGCCCTCCAGCTCCTCTCGCGAGTAGCCGAGCATCGCGAGCGCGGCGGGGTTCACGTAGCGGATCCGGGCCTGGAGGTCTCCGACCAGGATGGCGTCACCCGTGGCCTCCACGACGGCCCGGAACCGCGCGTCCGCGGACGCTGCGGCCAGCCGCGCCGTCAGCTCGCCCACCGGGCGCAGCACCACGAAGTAGAGGCCGGGAATGATCAGGACGGCGAGCAGGAAGGCATCGAGCAGGGACGTGGCCCATCCCCAGCGCACGTGTAGCAGGTCGAGCACCAGCATCACCAGCAGCTCCGCCAGGAACACGCCTGCGAGGGAGAGCGGCAGGATGCGTCCGCCCAGCGCCAGCGCCGCCCGGTTCACGGGATGGCGCACGCCCGGTTCCACCGTGGGGGAGAGAGACAAGCGTCCTCCTTGAAGCGGCCTGGTCGCGCGGTCCGGCGGGTTGGTATTCGTTCTCTATCGGCCAGGGCCGGCCATGCCCTTAGCTGCATCGCGGGTCCGGCGGGTCCCGGGCGGGCGCTGGCGGGCACTCGCGGGGGCGGGCCAGAGCCCCCGTTCCGCTGCGGGCGCCCCGCCTACGCCGCGGCGGCGCCCGGGATCCGGGGGTATTCCTCGGCGCGGAGCGCGCGGCGGATGCTGAGCTCGGGCGGCAGCGGCTTCAGCTCCTTCGCCTCGACGGGCGAGAAGGGCACACCGCTCGCGTCCGCGATCACGCGCACGTGCGGGCGCTCGAGATCGCGGGGGTTGGGAGCGAGCACCAGGGCCTGGCGGTCGTCGTCCAACTCCACTACCTGCCCGGGCGGATAGAAGCCGAGGCTCTGCACCAGCGCCCACAGCGCGGCCGGGTCGAAGCGCCCGGCGAGCGGGCCAAGGACCATCCCGAGCGCCTCGAAGGGCGTGGTCTTCTGTCCGCGCGGGCTGCGGTGCATCTGCAGGCTCACGTACGCGTCGGCCGCCGCGATGATCTCGGAGAGGTGGCTCACCGTCCAGCCCGCGGGCAGCGCGGGGTAGCACCACCCGCCGGCGTTCCCCGGGCGCGCCGCGTGGTGCTCGAGCGCCGCGCGCATGCAGTGGAGCGTGGTGGGGCTCAACGTGGTCGAGCGTGCGATCAGCTTGGCGCCCTCGACGGTGTGCCGCTCCGCGAGCGCCCGCTCCTCGTCGTCGAACGTCTCCAGCGGGTGATGGATGCGGTCGTAGACCGTGGCCTTGCCGACGTCGTGGAGCAGCGCCGCCACGCCCAGGTCGGCGAGCGCCCGCCGCTCGAGGCCCAGCGTCTGCCCCATGGTCACCGCCACGATGCAGACGTTCACCGAGTGCGCGTACGTGTACTCGTCGTGGTGGCTGAGGCTGGCGAGTCCCATCACCACCGGCTCCTCGGAGAACGCGCCATCAATGAGCGGCTGGACCACGCGCTTGGCGTGGCGCAGCTCGACACCGCCCTGCAGCGCGGTGGTGGTGAGCAGCGAGCGCGCGCCCTGCATGGCGAGCGAGTAGGTCTTCCGCGCCGCCGGCCGCACGCCGGGGACCGCGGCGGTGCCGCCGCCGCCGCCGTCCGCGCCGGACTCGGCCGCGGGCGCGCCGAAGCTGTCGGCCTGCCCCGGGGCAGACCACGTCTCGAAGGCGTGCGGGGTGAACGCATCGCCCTCGCCGTCCGACTGGGTCGAGGCGTGCACGGCGGGGAGGATGCGGGTGATCCCTTCGGCGAGCGAAGCCTCGAGCAGCCCGGGCCCGTGATGGATGTGCGGCTGCAGGAACAGCCCGAAGAACTTCTCCAGCTCCTCCGCGGTCAGGCCCGGCTGGATGCGCACGCCCGCGATGCCGCGGCGCTCCAGCTCCTCGATCATGGAGCGATGGAAGCGCAGGTTCGCGCTCTTGACCGGGATGCGCACGCCGTTCAGGTAGAGGTCGTTCTCGACCGCCACCAGCACGACCTCGGGCGCATCCTCGAACACCGGCTTCAGCGTGTCGAGGAAGGAACGCACCTGCCGGGCGAACACCTGGTTGCCGACCCGGTACGAGCGCCCGATGCGCACCAGCGCGAGGAAGCGCACCACGAGCAGGAGCCCGTGCTCGCGCATGCGCTCGTCGGTGGGGCGGACGGAGGGCCGCGGGGCATCGCTCACGGGCGGCTCCTCGATCCGAGCGCCTCGAGGCAGGCCGAGCGCACCGCCTCGCTGCGGGCGCGCAGCCCG
>CAYHRW010000233.1:0-4682 GCA_964359105.1 uncultured bacterium | reverse complement strand
CAACAACTGGATCGAGCTCAACCGCAACCTGTTCACCTGGATGAAGCTCGAGAAGGCCGTGATGTTCGTGATCCTCGCGCTCATCGTGCTGGTGGCGGCGTTCAACATCGTGAGCACGCTCTTCATGGTGGTGCTCGAGAAGCGCCGAGACATCGGGGTCCTCAAGTCGCTGGGCGCCAGCCGCGGGACGGTGCTCCAGGTGTTCCTGTGCGAGGGCCTGCTGATCGGCGGGCTCGGCACCGGGCTCGGCGCAGCACTGGGAGGCGCCCTCATCGCGGTGCTCCGGCGCTACCCGTTCGTCACCCTGCCGGGGGACGTCTATTTCATCGAGCGGCTGCCGGTGAGGCCCGAGGCGGGCGACTTCGCCGCCGTGGTTCTGGCCGCCCTGACACTTTGTCTGGCCGCCGCGCTCTACCCGGCGTGGCGAGCCTCGCTGCTGGACCCGGTGGACGCGATCCGCCGCCAGGGCTGAGGCGAAGGTCGAAAGGGAGCGCCTAAGTGGAAAGCGGAAGCCGCGTTGACACCGTCCCCACGGTCCTGGAGGCGCGCGGGATCGCGAAAAGCTACCCGACGCCGCGCGGCCGGCTGGAGGTGCTGCGGGGCGTGGACCTTACGGTCACGCGCGGCACGATTCTGGCTATTGTCGGGGCTTCGGGAGCCGGCAAGAGCACGCTGCTGAACATCCTCGGGACACTCGACCGGCCCGACGCTGGCACCTTGCTCATCCGCGGCCAGCGCGTGGACCCGCTCCGGGAGCGGGATCTCGCGCGCTTCCGCGCGAACCACCTGGGATTCGTGTTCCAGTTCCACCACCTGCTGCCCGAGTTCAGTGCGGAGGAGAACGTGATGATGCCGCTGCTCATCTCCGGCAAGCGTCCGGTCGAGGCGCGCACGCGCGCGCAGGCCGCGCTCGCCGCGGTGGGCCTCGCCGAGCGCTGGGAGCACCGGCCGGCCGAGCTGTCGGGCGGCGAGGCGCAGCGGGTCGCGGTGGCGCGCGCGCTCGCCCCGGAGCCGGAGCTGGTGCTGGCGGACGAGCCTTCGGGCAACCTCGACCAGCGCTCCGCCGCGTCGCTGCACGAGCTGCTGGCGACGCTGGCCCGCGAGCGGCATCAGACGTTTGTGCTGGTCACCCACAATGATAGGCTGGCGGCGATCGCGAACCGGGTGCTCACCCTCGAGTCCGGCCGCCTCGTCGAGAGCGCCTGAGAGGCCCCGATGCTCTGCCAGATCTGCGGGAAGAACCCCGCGACGGTGCACTTCACCGAGATCCACGACAACAAGATGTCGGAGATCCACGTGTGCGAGAAGTGCGCCGAGGAGAAGGGGCTTCACGCCTCGGTGAAGAAGCAGAAGTTCGACATCGCGGACCTGCTCGCCGGCATGGTGGACGGCATGACCACCACCGAGGAGGAGCGGGTCGGGCACGTCCAGTGCCCGCGCTGCGGCCTGCCGTATTCCGGGTTCAAGGAGACCGGCCGGCTGGGTTGCGCCGAGTGCTACACGGCGTTCCAGTTCCAGCTGCGGCCGCTGCTGCGCCGCATCCACGGCGACACCCGCCACAAGGGCAAGCGGCCCACCGGGGACGGCGAGGGCGTCTCGCGCTCGCGCCAGATCCAGCGCATGCACGACGAGCTGCAGCGCGCGGTGGAGCGCGAGGAGTTCGAGCGCGCGGCCACGCTGCGCGACGAGATCCGGCGGCTCGAGGCCGAGGGCCGCTCCGAGCGCACCGCCGCGGAGAAGCAGCCATGACCCCCGCGAACGGAACCCCGCCCCCCGGCACGTTCGACGAGCTGGTGTCGCGGCCGGCCCGCTGGCTCTCGGGCGACGGCCCGCACGCCGCGCTCGTGCTCTCCACGCGGATCCGGCTCGCCCGGAACCTGCGCAACGTCCCGTTCTCGCACCGCGCGCGCGACGAGCAGCTGCAGGGCGTGATGCTGAACGTGACCGGGGCGGCCGAGCGCTCGAAGGTCTTCGACCACGCGCTGCTGCTGCGGATGAGCGAGCTGTCGCCGCTCGAGCGCCAGGTGCTGGTCGAGCGCCACCTGGTCTCGCACGAGCTGGGCGACGGCGCGCGCCCGCGCGGCATCGTGGTGGCGCCCGACGAGAAGGTCTCACTGATGATCAACGAGGAGGACCACCTGCGGCTGCAGGCCATGGCGCCCGGGTTCCAGCTCGCCGAGGCGTGGGCGGTGGCCGACGCGGCGGACGACGAGCTGGACCAGTCGCTCGACTTCGCGTTCTCGGAGGAGATCGGCTACCTGACCGCCTGCCCGACCAACGCGGGCACCGGGCTCAGGGCCTCGGTGCTCATCCACCTGCCGGCGCTGGTGCTGCTCGACGAGATCCAGAAGGTGCTCAAGAGCGTGATGCAGGTGGGCCTGAACGTGCGCGGCCCGTACGGCGAGCACAGCGAGTTCATGGGCAACCAGTTCCAGATCTCCAACCAGACCACGCTGGGCCGCAGCGAGCGCGACTCGATCGAGAGCCTCGAGCGCGTCGCCCGGCAGATCATCGAGACCGAGGAGCGGGCCCGCGAGCGCATGCTGCGCGACGCCCGGGTCCAGGTCGAGGACAAGGTGTGGCGCGCCTACGGCACGCTGCGCTACTGCCGCAGCATCCCGGTCAAGGAGGTCATCAACCTGTGCTCGGCGGTGCGCCTCGGCGTCGCCCTCGGCATGCCGGGACTGTGCCCGCTGCACGTCGTCAACGAGCTGCAGGTGCTCACCCAGCCCGCCCACCTGCAGCGGTCCTACGGAGGCGAGCTGACCCCCGCGGAACGCAACGTCTACCGCGCCCGACTCGTGCGCGAGCAGCTCGCCGCCGCCGAGCACGAGTCGGGGACGGCGGTCTGAGAGGAAAGAGCCCCACACCATGCACGACAAGTTCACGGAACGGGTCCGCAAGGTCATCTACCTGGCGCGCGAAGAGGCGGCCCGGCTGCAGCACGACTACATCGGCACCGAACACCTGCTGCTCGGCGTGATCCGCGAGGGCGAGGGCATCGCCGCCACGGTGCTCAACAACCTCGGCCTCGACCTGGACCGCATCCGCCAGGAGGTCGAGAACATGGTGAGCGCCTCGGGCGGCACCATGACCATCGGCGAGATCCCGTTCACGCCGCGCGCCAAGCGCGTGCTCGAGCTGGCGGTGGAGGAGGCGCGCTCGCTCGGGCACAACTACGTGGGCACCGAGCACCTGTTGCTCGGGCTGATCCGCGAGGGCGAGGGCGTGGCGGCGAAGGTGCTGCTCGAGCTCGGCGTGGACCGTAAGCGGGTCCGCGAGGAGACCCTGAAGCTGCTGGGCGGGACGCCTTCCAGCTCGGGCGGCGGCGAGCGCGAGGAACGCCCCGAGACGCCCGCCCTGAACCAGTTCGGCCGCGACCTCACGCAGCTCGCGCGCGAAGGCAAGCTCGACCCCGTGATCGGGCGCGAGAAGGAGATCGAGCGCGTCGTGCAGGTGCTGTCGCGCCGCAAGAAGAACAACCCGGTGCTGATCGGCGAGCCCGGCGTGGGCAAGACCGCGATCGCCGAGGGCCTCTCGCAGTGCATCGTCTCGGGCCAGGTGCCGGAGAGCCTCAAGAACAAGCGGATCGTGACGCTCGACCTGGCGGCGGTGGTGGCGGGCACCAAGTACCGGGGCCAGTTCGAGGAGCGGCTCAAGACCGTGATGAACGAGATCCGCGAGTCGAAGGACACCGTCATCTTCATCGACGAGCTGCACACCATCGTGGGTGCGGGCGGGGCGGAGGGCGCGATCGACGCGTCGAACATGCTCAAGCCCGCGCTCTCGCGCGGCGAGCTGCAGTGCATCGGCGCCACCACGCTCGACGAGTACCGCAAGTACATCGAGAAGGACGGCGCGCTCGAGCGGCGCTTCCAGCCCATCATGGTGGACCAGCCGAGCGTCGAGGACACCATCTCCATCCTGATGGGGCTGCGCGACAAGTACGAGGCGCATCACGGCGTCAAGATCACCGACGAGGCGGTGGTCCAGGCGGTCAAGCTCGCGGACCGCTACGTGAACGACCGCTTCTTCCCCGACAAGGCCATCGACATCATCGACGAGGCCTGCGCGCGGGCGCGCCTGTCGGTCTCCACCGTCCCGTCCGAGATCCACGAGCTGGAGAAGAAGCTCGAGGAGGTCATCAAGGAGAAGGAGGCGGCGATCCGCGGACAGGAGTACGAGAAGGCCGCGCGGCTGCGCGACCGCGAGAAGGAGCTGCGCGCGCGCCGCAACGAGCTCAAGAAGTCGTGGAGCGAGTCCAAGCGGGACAAGGACGTCGAGGTCAACGAGGACCTGATCGCCAGCGTGCTCTCGGTGATGACCGGCATCCCGGTCGTGAAGCTGGCGGAGGAGGAGACCCGGAAACTGCTGCGGATGGAGGACGAGCTGCGCAAGCGGCTGGTCGGCCAGGACGAGGCGGTGGGGGCGGTCTCGCGCGCGGTGCGGCGCAATCGCGTCGGGCTCCGCGACCCCAAGCGCCCGATCGGGTCGTTCATCTTCCTGGGCCCCACCGGGGTGGGGAAGACCGAGCTGGCGCGGGCGCTGGCGGCGTTCCTGTTCGACGACGAGGACGCGCTGATCCGCATCGACATGTCGGAATACATGGAGAAGTTCTCGGTCTCGCGCCTGGTGGGAGCGCCCCCGGGGTATGTGGGGTACGAGGAGGGCGGCCAGCTCAC
>CAYHRW010000232.1:0-4693 GCA_964359105.1 uncultured bacterium | reverse complement strand
GGGCGCCGACGACTCGACGGCCAGCGGCCCGGCCAGGAACCACGGCACCGTGGCCTCGTCGTGGGAGAAGAACTCGAGCAGGCTGTCGGCGACCACCTGGCGCCCCAGCGTCGAGGGGTGCGTGCCGTCCGAGGTGACGAACTCGTCGCAGGTCCACTTGAGGCTGTCGGCGCGCCCCACGAGCCCGTCGGCCCACAGGTACGGCCCCCACGCCAGCCACGGCGCCTCGACCGGGCCCTGCGCAGGGTCGTAGTTCAGGCTGTCCACGCCGTTCACCTGAGCATCGATCAGCCACTTCACCGCGAAACCCGACTCATAGGCGTAGGGCTCCGGGTTCAGGCTCGTGGTCGCGTAGCCGGCGTAGATACGGCTCGTGAGATAGGCGAGCTTCACGTTAGGCAGCTTCTGGTGGAGGGTCCGCACCACCGACCCGAGGTCGGCCTCCAGCGCGTCTGTCGCGGTCGGGAAGCCGCCGGTCGGTCCGGCGTTCGCCTCCTTGATCCATACCGCCTGCACCTGCAGCGGCGAGGAGCCATGGCCGCGCAGGCGCGTGGCCACCGTGTCCCAGTACGCGGCGCCCGGGTCGGCGATAGCGTGCGCGGTCTGCCCGCCCTTCGCGCAGTCGATCGCCACCAGCTTCGGGTGCCGTGCCGTGTAGTTCATCGCCTTCGGCACGAAGGCGGAGAACTCCATGGTCGCATTGCTCATCCCGATCGAGATCAGCACGAACCTCCCGTTCACGGGGTCGGGCTGGCCGAGCGTGTCGAGCGGCGCGAGCGCGGTCGCAATCGAGACGCCCGCGGCGTCGTGCGCGGGCGGCCGGTGGTTCGAGCCGCCGGCGTAGAGCCCGCCCTGGTAGCCCTGGTAGGTCCCGGTCCCGAGATCGGTGAGCGGGATGAGGCCCACCGAGGTCCCGGCGCAGTTGCTGGCGCGGGCGGGGCCGTGGGCGAGGCAGAGGACGGCGGCGGCGGCGAGCAGCAGGAAGCTCGATCTCGGCATGGAGCACCTCGGAGTTGGGAGCTTCGGTCGCGGCGCCAGAGCGCCACGAGTCTAGCTCTTGGCCGGCCGGCGGCCGGCGTCGAAACTGGGCCGGTCGGCGGCCGCGGCCGACCCCGACTGCCCAGTCCGGGTCTCGTGCAACCCGGCGACCCAATTGTCCGTAGTGCCGTTGACGAAATAGTCCTAATCCAATATTGTTCCGCGGTCACTTTTGGTCGCGGTCATCTTTGAATCAAGTCCAGAGAGGTACCCATGCACACAGAACTCTCCCGCCGTGAACGCAAGAAGGAGGAGACCCGCACGCGCATCTTCCGCGCGGCCATCCAGCTCTTCCGCGACCGCGGCTTCGAGTCCACCACCGTGGACGAGATCACCGAGAAGGCCGACGTCGCGAAGGGCACCTTCTTCAACTACTTCCCCCGCAAGGAATCGGTCCTCGCCCACCTCTCCGAGACCCGGCTCGTGGACATCGAGGAGAACGCCAGCGTCATCCTCGCCACCGACAAGCCGGTCCGCGACAAGCTGGTCGAGCTCTACCTGAACGCGGCGTCCGCCTACGCCGAGGACAAGGAGCTGTCGCGCTTCGTGCTGACCGACCTGATGCAGCGCGCCTTCGGTCCGGTCGAGGACGTGGGCAGCCGCTGGCAGAAGGTGACCGTGCAGGTCATCCGCCACGGGCAGGACAAGGGTGAGCTCCGGCGCGACGTGGAGCCGGTGCGGGCCGAGTCGCTGCTCACCAGCCTCTACTTCGCCACGCTCTACGAGTGGGTGTGCTGTCCCGGCGAGACGTTCGACGTCGAGGAGGAGCTGCGCGCGCGGCTCCACCTGGCCCTTGACGGGATCGCCGCGCGATGAGCGCCCGGACCGTGCAGGCCGCTCTCGCGAGCGCGCTGCTCGCGCTCGCGCTCGCCGCGCCCGCGCGCGCGGCCTCACCCGACACGCTGCGGCTCTCCCTCGACCAGGCGATCCAGCGCGCGCTGGCGCAGGGCGAGGAGATGCGCGCCGCGCGCGCCTTCGTGTCCCAGACCGGGGGCCGCGTGCGCGAGGAGATCTCGCGCGCGCTGCCGCAGATCGACGGGACCATCAGCTACAACCGGAAGCTCGAGAGCATCTTCCAGAACGTGGAAGGCGACACGATCTTCGGGCCGCTCCTGAAGAACAGCTCGTTCGCCGCGGCGAACACCTGGTCGCTCGACCTCACCGCCACCCAGCTGCTGTGGTCGGGCGGCAAGGTGGGCTCGGCCTTGAAGGCGGCGCGCGCCGCCAACCGCTCGGCCCGCGCGAGCGCCGCGGAGACCGCCTCCGACGTCACGTTCCAGGTGCGGCAGGCCTACTACGACGCGGACTACGCGCGGCGCCTGGTCGAGATCGCCGAGGGCGGGCTCGCGCAGGCGCGCGCCCACCTCCACCAGGTCCGGCTCGCGCGCGCGCAGGGTGACAAGGCCGAGTACGACCAGCTGCGCGCCGAAGTGGACGCCGCGAACCAGGAGCCGGCGGTGGTGGCGGCGAGGAACGGCGGCGATATCGCGCTGCTCGCGCTCAAGCGGCTGGTGAACCTGCCGCTCGACCAGGCGGTGGCTCTCACCACGCCGCTCGCGTTCGAGGACGGCATGGTGCCGGTGGCGGCGGAGCTCGAGACCTCGGTGGCGAAGCGCCCGGCGCTGCTCGCGGCCGAGGCCGAGGTGGACGCGCGGCGCTACGTGCTCAACGTCAACAAGGGCCGGCGCTGGCCCGACCTCTCGCTGTCCTCGACGCTCTCGCACCAGGCGTTCCCGCGCGACGAGTTCCCCGCGCGCAGTCAGTTCCGGCGCAACTGGGACGCCTCGATCAAGCTCGAGGTCCCGATCTTCAGCGGGCTGCGCACCGAGGGCCAGATCCAGCAGGCACGCGCCGACCTCGAGAAGGCCGCGGCCGACCGCGACCGCCTGCGCGAATCCGCGGCGGTCGAGGCGGCGCAGGCACGCGCCGAGTTGCAGCGCAGCCTCTCGACGCTCATGGCGCGGCGCCAGACCGTGCGCCAGGCGCAGCGCGCGTGGGAGCTGGCGGGCGTGCGCTACCGGAACGGCATGTCGGTGCAGATCGAAGTCTCGGACGCGCGGCTCCAGCTCCAGACCGCCGAGGTGAACGAGGTGCAGGCCACGCGCGACTACCTGGTCGCGCTGGCCCAGCTCGAGCGCGCGGTCGGACACCCGGTGCCTGTGCTTCGCAAGCCTCTGGAACAGGTGACGCAGCTCCTCAGCCCGGAAGGAAGGCCCTGATGGATACGCGCAAGCTCTCGACCCTGCTGATGGCCGGCGCGCTCGCCGCGATGCTGAGCGGCTGCGGCGGCGCCGACGCGAAGAAGGACCCCGCGGCGCGGGCGCCCTCCGCCGCGCTGCTCGCCGCGCGCGACGTGGCGAAAGTGGCGCGCGCCGACCTCGCGACCGGCGTGCCGGTGTCGGGCACGCTCCAGCCCGCGGTGGACGTGAACATCACCGCGCCGTTCCCCGAGGCGCTCGAAGTGGTGCTGGTCAAGGAGGGCCAGGCGGTGCGCCAGGGCCAGCCGCTCGCGCGCTTCCGGACCGAGTCGCTCGCGCCGGCCGCGACCAGCGCCGACGCGCAGCGCCGCATCGCCGCCGCCGAGCACGAGCGCATGAAGAACCTGTTCGCCGAGGGCGCCGTCTCCCAGCGCGACGTGGACAACGCCGAGGCCGCGCTCAGGTCCGCCGAGGCTACGGCCGCGTTCGCGCGCAAGCAGCTCGACGAGGCCACGGTGCGCGCGCCGTTCGCGGGCGTCATCGCGCACCGCGCGGTGCAGAGCGGTGACCGCGTGGCCGACGGCGATCCGCTGTTCCGGCTGGTGAACACCGCGGAGCTCGAGTTCGAGGCGACCGTGCCGGGCGAGGTGGTGGGCCGGGTCCGCCCCGGCGCGCCGGTCACGCTCGCGGTGAGCGGGCTCGGCGACGTCCGGATCGAGGGCCGCGTCGCCCGCGTCAACGCCACCGCCGACGCCGCGACGCGCCAGGTCAAGGTCTACGTGGTGGTGCCGAACCGCGACGGCCGGCTGGTCGGCGACCTGTTCGCCACCGGCCGGATCGAGTTCCAGCAGGTGCCTCGCGCGCTGGCGTTGCCCGCGGCCGGCGTGCGCGTGGCGCCCGACGGCAGGCGATTCGTGTGGGTGGTGGCGGACGGCAAGGCGCAGCAGCGCGCGGTCACCGTCGGGCTCAGGGACGAGCAGCAGGACCTGGTCGAGATCACGGGCGGGCTCGCCGAGGGCGACACCGCGATCGTCGGCCCGGTCGAGGGCCTCACCGCCGGGCAGCCGGTGCAGATCGGCGGCGACCCCGGCGCGGGCGGGGAGAGCTGACATGTTCCTGAGCAACCTCTCCATCAGCCGGCCGGTGCTGGCCACCATGATGATCCTCGCCCTGGTCGTGCTGGGCCTCACTTCCTACCGCCGGCTCGGGATCGACCTGTTCCCGAACGTCGAGTTCCCGTTCGTCGGCATCGAGACCCGCTACCCCGGCGCCTCGCCCGAGGCGGTCGAGCGCGAGGTCACCAGGAAACTCGAGGAGGCGGTGAACTCGGTCGAGGGCATCAAGGAGATCACCTCGACCTCGAACGAGGGCTACTCGGCGATCTTCATCCAGTTCAAGCTGGGCGTGAAGGTCATGGACGCGATGGCCGACGTGCGCGCCAAGGTGGACGGCATCCG